>NC_008609.1:1655000-1802500 GCF_000015045.1 Pelobacter propionicus DSM 2379 | reverse complement strand
TATTCGGACCCGAAATGGAGAAGGTGGAGCCGAGCATCCTGAATTCAAACCGGTTACCGGTAAAGGCAAAGGGAGAGGTCCTGTTTCTATCGGTGGTATCCTTGGGCAGTGCGGGGAGAGTGGTCACACCGATTTTGATCTCGGAGCCGCTTTTTGAGGATTTTGTAGCACCCTTTTCAATCTGCTCGAGGATCTCGGCAAGCTGCTCGCCAAGGAACATGGAAATGATGGCCGGAGGCGCCTCGTTTGCGCCCAGGCGGTGGTCGTTACCGGCACTGGCACAGGATGAACGCAGGAGCCCGGCATATTCGTCGACAGCCTTGATGGTGGCCATCAGAAAGGTCAGGAACTGTGCATTTTCGTGCGGTGTTTTACCCGGATCGAGCAGATTCTGCCCGTCAGAGGAGCTCATGGACCAGTTGTTGTGCTTACCGGAGCCGTTAACGCCGGCGAAAGGTTTTTCATGCATCAGGCAGATCATGTCATGCCTGATGGCAACGCGCTTCAGCACATCCATAACCAGCTGGTTGTGGTCGGTGGCGATATTGGTTGTCTCGAAGATCGGGGCGACTTCAAACTGTCCGGGAGCAACTTCGTTGTGCTGGGTTTTGGCGGTAACGCCAAGCTTCCAGAGTTCGGTATTGACTTCCTTCATGTAAGAAACAACTCTTTCCTTGATGGAACCGAAATAGTGATCTTCCATCTCCTGCCCTTTTGGGGGCATGGCGCCGAACAGCGTCCTGCCGGCCATAACCAGGTCGAGCCTGTCGAGGAAATAGGACTTATCGACCAGGAAGTATTCCTGTTCAGGGCCGACAGTTGAGGTTACCCTGGTTGCGGTCTGGTTGCCGAAGAGTCTGAGTATTCTCAGCGCCTGGGTTGAAAGCGCCTCCATGGAGCGCAGCAGGGGAGTCTTCTTGTCCAGCGCCTCGCCGGTGTATGAACAGAAGGCGGTAGGGATGCAGAGTGTTATGGCGTCGGCTTCTTCTTTCAGAAATGCGGGAGAAGTGCAATCCCAGGCAGTGTACCCCCTGGCTTCGAATGTAGCTCTCAAGCCGCCGCTCGGGAAGGAGGAAGCATCCGGCTCGCCCTTCACCAGTTCTTTGCCGGAGAAGTCCATAACAATACCGTTGTCGGTTGGTGTAATGAAAGAGTCCTGCTTTTCCGCGGTGACACCGGTCATCGGCTGAAACCAATGGGTGAAATGTGTTGCGCCTCTTTCAACAGCCCACTCTTTCATGGCGGTTGCCACCACATCGGCAATGGATGGGTCCAGAGGCAAACCCTCATCAATGGTTTTTTTCAGATTTTTGTAAACAGCTTTTGGCAGCCTTTCTCTCATTACATCTTGATTGAATACATTCTGACCGAAAATCTCCATGTTGTTCTTGCTCCTTGTCTTAGTGGTGTGCAGAAATTATACAGCCTATTAAACTGCGACAATATCAAGCAGATTTACTGCATCAAATAAAAACTCTTATGAAAAGCAACAGTCATGCCATCACACTGACAACCTCGAAAGAGAAAGCAACAAAAAGTTATAACACCTTGTAGTATTTATTGTTTTAAAATAGCTAGCGGTCTAATTCAGCACAAGCTGCGTGAAAAACGTCAGCCAACCGGACAACAACTGCAAATAAGTTAGGAACACTGCCTAAATTTTCACCACATACTATTCCCGAAGCGACAAGTCATGACCACCTGCAGAGCAGATGGCTTGAGGAAAGCCCCTGAAAAAGGGATTTAAAAAAGTCAAAGACTGTGAAACCACCCTACTCATTCTTCTCGAGCAGCCTCTCGCGAGCTGTCGTTTTAGCGAGATACCACCCATTTCCCGTATATTATCAACAGTTCTCGCTGGTACTGCAGAGCCTTTTACAGTCCCACCGGCAGAGCCGGTGGCTTACTGAAGGTTGAGAGTGATACGGCTGCATGTACAGACGTTCAGATACGAAAAAAGGCGGGATTGCTCCCGCCCTTCGCGTTTCAATGAAAATGGGCTGTTTAGATATCGTAATACAGGGAAAACTCCAACGGAGTCGGACGCATGCGAATCGGGTTGACTTCAGCATCCATCTTGTACTCTATCCACTTCTCGATGACGTCGGGGGTAAAAACATCGCCCTTGAGCAGGAATTCGTGATCTTCCTTCAGGCAGTTGAGCGCCTCTTCCAGGCTGCCCGGAGCGGACGGGATACTCTTGAGTTCCTCAGGAGAAAGACCGTAGATATCCTTGTCCAGCGGCTGGCCCGGATCGATCTTGTTCTCGATGCCGTCAAGGCCGGCCATGAGCAGGGCGGCAAAAGCCAGATAGCCGTTGCAGGAGGGGTCGGGAGTACGGTACTCGACGCGCTTGGCCTTGGGGTTGGTGGACATCATCGGGATACGGATGGCCGCTGAACGGTTACGGCTGGAATAGGCAATATTAACCGGAGCTTCGAAACCGGGCACCAGGCGCTTGTAGGAGTTGGTGGTCGGGTTGGTTATGGCGCAGAGAGCCTTGGCATGTTTGATGATGCCACCGATGTACCAGAGAGCCATCTGGGAGAGTCCACCGTACTTATCACCGGCAAACAGGTTGACACCGTCCTTCCAGATTGAGACGTGACAGTGCATGCCGGAACCATTATCACCGAAGAGCGGTTTCGGCATGAAGGTAACGGTCTTGTTGTTACGATAGGCTACGTTCTTGATGACATACTTGAACCACTGCAACTGGTCGGCCATGTCGACCAGCGGAGAGAAGCGCATATCGATCTCGGCCTGTCCGCCGGTGGCAACTTCATGGTGTTGGCACTCGACCCGGATGCCAACATTCTGGAGTTCCTGCACCATTTCGTTGCGCAGGTCGTTCTGGGAGTCAACCGGCGAGCAGGGGAAGTAGCCTTCCTTGAAGCGCGGTTTGTAGCCCAGGTTGGGAAATTCCTCGCGACCGGTGTTCCAGGCGCCCTCGGAGGAATCAACGGCGTAGAAGGACTGGTTGGGGCCGGAATCGAAGCGTACGTCGTCGAAGATGAAGAATTCGGCCTCGGGACCGAAGAAAGCCGTATCGCCCAGGCCGGTGGACTTCAGGTACATCTCAGCCTTCTTGGCGATGTTGCGCGGGTCGCGGGTGTAGTCTTCCTTGGTGATGGGATCGAAGATGTCGCAGATCAGCGACAGGGTCGGCACGGCGATGAAGGGGTCCATCTTGGCCGAGGTCGGATCCGGGAGCAGGATCATGTCGGAAGCGTGGATCGGCTGCCAGCCACGGATGGAAGAACCGTCAAAACCCTGCCCCTCCTCAAAGGTATCCTCATCGAACTCGGTGATGGGCACCGACACGTGCTGCCAGGTTCCCACAAAGTCCATGAATTTGTAATCAACCATCAGTGCGCCATTTTCTTTGGCAAACTCTACTACTTGTTTCGGAGTCATCGTGCGTTTCTCCTTTCGGGGGTATAAAAATTGTTACAGAGCCTCTTCTCCGGTTTCTCCTGTCCTGATACGAACAACAGCCTCAACGGGGGTCACAAAGATCTTGCCATCGCCGATACGGCCGGTCTTGGCGGCTTTTTCGATTGCTTCCACGACCTTGGGGAGCATATCGTCGGAGACAATGATCTCAAGTTTGATCTTGGGGATGAAGTCGACTACATACTCGGCGCCGCGGTATAACTCGGTGTGCCCTTTCTGGCGGCCAAATCCCTTCACCTCGCTGACAGTAATTCCCTGGATGCCGATTTCGTTCAGGGCCTCTTTAACTTCATCCAGCTTGAAAGGCTTTATTATCGCGTCTATCTTTTTCAACGGAGCTCCTCCCATGTAAGAGATTTGAATGGAAGATTATACGGAGATTGGGAGACAAATTGCAACCAGCGATGACAACTGCTTAAATTAATGCAAGCATATTGCCAAAACACGATAAAAAAATAATGTAAGTAGTTTCGGTGTATTTGCAGTGGATGATGGAAATCAAGGCAGACCCGAGCAGTGCATCTGCCTTGATTATAGGCAGCAAGAGAGAAATATGCCCCTTAATTAGGCAGCGACATACATCTCAGTCGACAAGTTCCTTCAACTCCTTGATGATCTCAACCTGTCGCTGATTGATGAAATAGGCTATCTGCTGCTGGGAATGCTTTTCGGGATGAAATTCCAGGATACAGGTAAAGGGGGCCTCATCTCCAAACACATCGACAACCGTCGCAATCACACCGACTTCGGTGATAGTATCTCTTGAACTGTCCGGCATCTTCAGGGACAGGTTGACCTCACTGCCCGGCAGGAGAATGTCATTGGAATCGAAGATAATGGCTGCCCCACCCAAGGACAGGTCCTTTACGTTTCCTGACAGAAACTGCCCCTCATACATCAGTTCAGCCTGGATTTGGCGGTCCAGACGAACCCGCACGAAACGGCGCAGACTGGAGCGTATCTTGGCATAGGCGAATCTGCAGATAATGACTCTTTTTTTGGCACTGTTGACGTAAAACGCCTCGCCACAGATATCGTCCAGAAAAGCCTTTGTATTACGGGACTGGATCATGACCGTCCGTTCAAGGTTGATGACTTTGGCCTGATACTCGTGAACCTGGAACTCGGCCATTTCGTTCTCCACGCTGAGGAGTTTCGCGTCGTAGGATACCGGGATTTCCTTGTAATAGTTGAGGAGCGTGAAATTATTGCCGATCATACCCTTCAGTGACTGGATGATGACCCGTGAATCCTCCTGCTCGGTTCCCCTGACGATCTTGTCAAAATACTTCAGCATTCCGGAAACTCCCATTGCGTGGTTGTGAATTGACAAACGGCATGATTGCTCTATAGTGAGCAAATGTTTATGTGCTTATCAGAAATCTCTCCCAGCGACAAGCCATTATTAGCCAGTCAGGCCACTAATTTGCGCCGCTGCACCGCTTTTCACGGCATTGCCTTCTCCCTGGCAATCTCCGTTGCGCTATCCCTGCTTTTCCCCGTTCGTTCCCACGGCGATGTCTACCGTTTCGTCACTGTTGACGGCGTGGAGACATTTACCGACGCTCCGGTCAACAAACAGGCCAGGGTGATAATCAGGGAACGCACCCGCAAGGAAGGGGAGAAAACCAGGGGCGAGAAGCGGCATGACATCTCGTTGGACGAGGTCATGGCGAAGACGGTACAGGCGGCCGTCAATCCCCGGCAGCAGAGCTTCGGCACGACGGAGCCGCGCCTCCCCCTGACCGGGGGCGTGATAACCTCGGGGGTCGGCATGCGTATCGACCCCATAGACGGAACTCCCCGCCTGCACAATGGCATCGACATCGCCGTCAGGGAGGGAACACCGGTTACCGCTATTGCTCCGGGGATGGTGATCTACAGCGGCATGCGCTCCGGTTACGGCAATACGGTTCTGGTCGAACATGACAACGGCCTGGTGACGCTCTACGCGCACAACAGCCGCCTCCTGGTTTCCAACGGCCAGTTGGTGGACAATTCCACGGTCATCGCCCATTCCGGCAACACCGGTCGCTCCACCGGCCCGCACCTGCACTTCGAAGCCTGGCAGGCCGGGGTGAACATGACCCCTGTCTTCATGCCCAACAGCGGAAAGCGCCTCCCCCTTGCCTCTGGAAGGACAGAAATCAGGTTTCACCGGGAGATCATGGCCGACGGCTCGATCCTCTTCACCAACATCCACTCGCCAGTCCGCTGACGCCCGCTCTTTTGGGCGGAGCGCAGAACATCCCCTGTCTCAACCAACCCTTTCGGAACGGCATAGGACATGACATCCATCTGGTCGATGGCCAGGTATGCCGCGTTCAAAAATCGAAAATCATGATCAGGAGAAAAACTGCCGGCGCCGGCAAGCGCACGGGACAAGGAACCGGGCAGCTTTCTCCGTCAGCTCCGTCCCGGTTTCTCGCCCCGCAGACAGCGGGCCACCTCGTACAGGGCGATACCACCGGCTACCGAGGCATTCAGGGAGCCGACACCGCCGTACAGGGGGATGGAGACCAGCGCATCGCACTGTTTTCGCACCAGCGGCCTGATCCCCTCCCCTTCGCCACCGATCACCAGAGCGATCTTGCCGGAAAAAGCGACTTCATAGAGCGAGGCATCCGCCTCGCCGCTCAGACCATAGACCCAGTAGCCAGACCTCTTCAACTTCTCCAGTGACTGAGCAATGTTGGTTACCTGGGCCACCGTTATGGTTTCCACTGCACCGGCCGAGGCCTTCTCCGCTGCCGGCGTAATGGCGCAGGCCCGGTCGCGGGGAATGACGACGCCGCTGGCGCCGGCACAGGCTGCCGTACGGATCAGCGCCCCCAGGTTATGGGGATCCTGTATACCGTCCAGGACCAGCAGAAAACCGGCAGCATCCTCACGGTCGCCTGCTTCGATCAGGTCATCCAGGTCGGCATAGCTGAAGGGGGCCACCTTGAGGGCCATTCCCTGGTGGTGGGACGAGCCGCACATGCGGGTCAGGTCCTCACGCTCGCGCCTGATGACCCTGACGCCCCGCTCCCTGGCCAGTTCCAGGATCTTGTCCAGACGGTGGTCCGTGGCCGTTGACTGAACGTACAACCCGAAGATTTCACGTTTGCCGCGCAGCGCCTCCCGAACCGGATTGACGCCAAATACCAGTTCCTCTCTCATGGGCACCCCGCAACGATCTCGTCCACGATCATATCAACGGCACGGACCGGATCGTCCGCCTTTGCGATGGGGCGCCCGATTACCAGATAATCGGCCCCCTCTCTGACGGCATCGTCCGGACTCATGATCCGTTTCTGGTCATCCTGGGAGGCAAAGGAGGGGCGAACGCCGGGGGTGACGATCAGGAAGTCGGGGCCACAGGCCTGGCGGATCAGACCGATCTCCCGCGGCGAGGCGACCACGCCGTCCATGCCCGCCTCCCGGGCCAGACAAGCCAGCCGGACCACCATCTCTTCCACGGGGTGATCGATCCCCACCCGTCGCAGGGTCTCGGCAGTTGAAGAGGTCAGGATGGTCACCGCCAGCAGTCGGGGACGGTCATCGCCGAACTCGCGACGCACCGCGCTGGCAGCGGTCTCCATCATCTCCAGACCGCCCAAAGCATGCAGGTTGGCCAACTGGACACCCAGGCGGGCTGCCTCCAACATTGCCTTGGCCACCGTGTTGGGAATGTCGTGGTACTTCAGGTCCAGAAACACCTGGCCGCCATGGCGCCGCACGGTGGCGACCGCCTCCGGTCCGCAGGCGGTGAACAGTTCCTTGCCGATCTTGAACATCCCCACCCTGTCCGAAAGCAGCCCGGCATAGCGGTCGATCTCAGCTATGCCGTTCACATCCAGGGCAAAGATTATTTTTTTCCGCGCTTCATCGCGATTCATACACGCCCCATGAGCCCCGTAGGCCCGATTGATTCAAACAAACTCTGTTTATACGGCATGTTGGATACTACTCATTCATTCCGTGCCTAAAGCCGGGCCCAGCTCGGGCCCGTACGGCATGATTACGTCAACGCTCCCAAATTTCTTTCTTGTCCTTGCCCAGGTAGGCCCGCTTCACATCGGCATTCTCCATCAACTCGCTCGCCGGTCCCTCCAGGATCACCTTGCCGGTCTCCAGCACATAGCCGCGGTCGGCCAGCCTGAGCGCCGCCTTGGCGTTCTGCTCCACCAGCAGAATGGTTGTGCCGCGCTCCCTGCGCAGTGTCTCCAGTACCCTGAAAATTTCCTGCACCACCAGCGGCGCCAGCCCCATGGAGGGTTCATCCAGAAGCAGCATCCTGGGCTTTGCCATCAGCGCGCGGCCGATGGCCAGCATCTGCTGTTCGCCGCCGGACATGGTGCCTGCCTGCTGTTTCCTGCGCTCTTTCAGGCGGGGAAACAGGGCATAGACCTGATCCCGATCCTGGCGGATGGCTTCCTTCCCTTCCCGGCCGCGGTAGCGCAGGTAGGCGCCCAGCTCCAGGTTATCCTCCACGGAGAGCGGCTTGAACACCTGGCGCCCCTCGGGAACCTGGGAAATGCCCAGCTTGACGATGCGGTCGACCCCCAGGGTAGCGATCGCATCCTTTTCAAAGATGAGTTCGCCGGAGGCGGCAGGCGTGACCCCGGAGATGGTGTTCAGGATGGTGGTCTTCCCCGCGCCGTTGGCGCCGATCAGGGTGACGATCTCCCCCTCCCCCAGATGCAGCGAGACATTCTTGAGGGCGTGGACCTTGCCGTAATAGGTGTTGATGTTCTTCAGCCGCAGCATCAGTCGTCATCTCCCAGATAGGCCGCGATGACCTCGTGATTTTCCTGTATTTCCCGTGGCGTTCCCTCGGCCAGCTTCATCCCCAGGTTCAGCACAACGATCCGGTCGCAGATATCCATGACCAGTTCCATGTCGTGCTCCACCAGCGCGATGGTGATGCCCATGTCGCGAATTCTGCGGATCAACTGGGCCAAGGCCAGGGTTTCCCGGCTGTTGAGGCCGGCGGCCGGCTCGTCCATCAGGATGATGCGCGGCTCAACCGCCAATGCGCGGGCGATCTCCAGGAGCCGCCCCTTTCCAAAGGGGAGGTTGCCGGCGATAGAGTCGGCCAGATCGGCTATCCCGGTGAACTCCAGCCACTTCAGGGCCTCGGCGCGGATGCGTTTCTCCTCCCGCAGGCTCCAGGGCATCTTCAGGGAACAGGCCAAGAGCCCGCTGGAGCTGCGAGAGTGCAGGCCGACCATGACGTTTTCCCGTACGGTCATGGCGCCAAACAGCTCGATGTTCTGGAAGGTGCGCACCATGCCGAGCCTGGCCAGACGGTCCGGCGTGGCGCGGGAGACGTCCTTTCCCTCCAGGGCGATGGTGCCGGAGCTCTGGCTGTAGATGCCGCTGATGATGTTGAACAGCGTTGTCTTGCCGGCGCCGTTGGGTCCGATAACGCCGGTGATCTCACCCCTGGCGACGTTGAAGGAGACATCCTTCAGGGCGGTGACGCCGCCGAAGACCTGACTGATGGCTGACAGTTCAAGCATGCCCCGTTCCCCCCTTGGCCGAGCGGATTCTCCTGATCAAATCCGGCACCCCGCGCACCAGGCCGCCCGGCATGAACATGACCATCAGCATCAGCAAAGCGCCATAGATGATGATGTCGTAGTCATGGGCAGCCCGCAGGAACTCGGGCAAAAGCGTCAGCAGCGCCGCGCCCAGAAACGAACCGTAGATGCTTCCCAGGCCGCCGATCACCACCATGGTGAGCAGTTCGATGGAGAAGTTGAAACCGAAAGAGGCCGGGGAGACAAAGGTCACGGTGTGGGCGTACAGGCTGCCAGCCAGGGAGCAGATTACGGCCGAGAGGGTGAATACTTGAACCTTGAGCAGCAGGGCGTTGACCCCCATGACCCGCGCCGCCACCTCGGAATCGTGCACCGCCCGCAGCGCCCGGCCGATGCGCGAGTTTGCCAGGTTGACGCTGAACAGGATCACCAGGAGCGCGAAACACCAGATAAGGTAGTAGCTCTTCAGATCGCTGTCGAAGACGATCCCGCCCAGGGAGAGGGAGGGAATGCCGGAAAAGCCGGAAGGGCCGCCGGTGTAGTCGACGGTTTCGTTGAACACGATGTAGATGATGATCCCCAGCCCCAGGGTGGCCATGGCCAGGTTGTGCCCCTTGAGCTTCAGCACCGGAAAGCCGATTGCCCAGGCCAGTATACCCACCACCAGGGCGGCCAGCGGCATCACCAGCCAGGGGTTCATGCCATAGGTGGCGGTGAGAATCCCGGACAGATAGGCGCCCAACCCGAAAAAGCCGGCGTGCCCCAGGGAAATCTGGCCGGCATACCCCAGAAGCAGGTTCAGGGCCACGGCCAGCATGGTGTTGATGCCGACGAAGAGCAGCACGTTCAGCAGATAGCCGCCATCCAGGGCCAGGGGCGCCACCAGGACCAGCAGGCAAAACAGGAGGAATTTGATCAATTCTCGCTTCACGGCTGTCACACCCTTTCCGCTTCCGCCTTGCCGAACAGCCCCTGGGGGCGGATCAACAGGATCAAGAGCAGGATGATGAAGGCGATGGCATCCTTGTAGCCGGAAGAGACCAAGCCGGCGCCCAGGGATTCCAGTACCCCCAGAAGCACCCCTCCCACCACCGTGGCCATGCCGCTGCTCATGCCGCCGATGATGGCCGCGCAGAACCCCTTCAAGCCCAGCATGACCCCAACGTCGTAGGAGGTCATGGTCAGCGGAGCGACGATGATGCCGGCAACCGCTCCCATGGCGGAACTGATCACGAAGGAGAACAGCACCATGCGACGCACGTCGATCCCCACCAGGCCGGCTGCCCGGCTGTTGTAGGAGCAGGCCCGCATGGCCTTGCCGCTGATGGTGTGGTAGAAGAAGAACTTGTTGGCGATGATGATCACCAGGGTGATGCCCAGGATCCAGAGGTGCTGGGGCAGCAGCGTGGCCCCCCCAAGGGCGATGGGGTCGTCGCCGGAAAAGGATGCCAGGGAGTGGGTGTCCTTGCCCCAGAGGAGCATGGATATGCCGCGGATCAGGATACTGCCGCCGATGGTGATGATCACCAGGTTGAGCGGCGTCGGCCTGCGCAGCGGGCGGATGGCGAGACGCTCGAACAGGAGGCCGGCCAGCGTGGCGCAGAACACGGCGCAGGGTATGGCCGCCCAGAGCGGCAACTGCAGCAGGTTGATGAAGAAGAGCGTCAGCATCCCCCCCAGCATGACGAATTCGCCCTGGGCGAAGTTGATGATGCCGGTTGAGTTGTAGATGATGGAGAAGCCGATGCCGATCAGGGCGTAGATCGCACCGGTGGACAAACCGGACAGGGTGTATTGAAGGATCTGGTCAAACTGCATTGATGTTCCGTTTCTCACAAAGAAACTCCCTCCCCTGCATGGGGAGGGAGGATAGTTTACGTAGAATCCGTCCGGACGTTTCCTACTTCACGATCGCCCAGTCGCCCTTCCTGACCTCCACCAGCACGAAGGCATCCTTGCCCAGGCCGGCATGATCCCGGGAGGTAAAGGTGAAGCTGCCGCCGATGCCGTGGAACTGGCGCGTATTTTCCAGCTGGTCGCGGACCGCCGCCGGGGTTGTTGCGCCGCGCTCGAAGGCGCCCTTGAGCAGCATGACCGCATCCCAGGCATGGCCGCCGAAGTGGTCACCCTCGGCCTTGTAGTATCTCTCATACCCCTTGACGAAAGCTATCAGCGAGCGTTTCTGGGGATCAGAGGCGGGAAGCTGGTCAGCCACGATCACCCTGCCCGAGGGGAGCTTGACCCCTTCGGCAGCCTTTCCGGCCAGTTGGATGTACTTCTTGGAGGAAACGCCATGGCTCATGAACAGCGGAGTTTTTATCCCCAGCTGGCGGGCGTTTTTGGTGATCACCGCCGGGCCGGGGTTGGTGCCCCAGCAGATGATGGCATCCGGCTTGAGGCCGCGGATCTTGGTCAACTGGGAGGTCATGTCCGTGTCCTTGGGGCCGTAGGTGTCGTCGGCGACGATCCTGATGCCATAGCGGGCTGCCTGGGCCTTGAGCTGTTCGCGGCCCGATGCCCCGAAACCGTCGGAAACGGTGAGCAGCGCCACCCGCTGCAGCCTCTGTTTCTTGAGATGTTCGTAGATCCTGATAACGGCCAGGCTGTCGTTCTGCGCCGTCTTGAAGACCCACTTTTTCAGCGGTTCGGTGATCTTTATCCCGGCGGCGCAGGAGATCAACGGCACCCTGCCGCGCTCGGCCACCGGTATGACCGCCATGGACTCACCGGTAGTGCTGGGCCCGATGATGGCCATGACCCTGTCGCTCTTGATCAGCTTGTTGGCCAGCTGCACCGCCTTGGTGGCATCCCCGGCCGTATCGTAGACAACGAGCTCAAGCTTTTGTCCCCGGATGCCCCCTGCCCGGTTGATCTCGGACACCACCATCATGGCGGTGTTACGCTCCGGTTCCCCCAGGAAGGCGGCCGGACCGGTCACGGCAAACAGGCCGCCGATCTTGAGGGAGGGAGCGGCAAAGGCCGCCGAAGCGGTCAGCAGTGTGATGCAGATGAGGCTACAGAGCAGTGCAACTTTTTTCACAGTCCCTCCACAATCTCGTAATATCGAACAATTAGACCGCAATTTCCATGTAATGACGTATGGTTCCAGTCCCAATAAAGAGCATAAAAACACGGAAAAACGGACGAAGCGGATAACGTCTGATCAGATGTCAATCAACGGTGATTATCAGGTAATTCCTGATTTTCAGCTTCTTCCCTGTTCCATGTGACCTGTCTTTACCTGTCTCACATGCTATACAGGCGCTCTCCCTGCAGTACGTTGAAGTTGTTGGCCTGGAGCGTGGAAATGGCTTTGTCGGCCTCGTCGAAGCGGAAGATGATCACGGCATTGCCACCACAACGTTCCACAAAGGCGTACATGTATTCCACGTTTATCTGCTGGGAGTCAAGGGTCTGCAGAATGGAGGAGAGCCCGCCGGGGCAGTCGGGAACCTCCACGGCAACCACCTCGGTCTTGTTGACCGTGAACCCCCGCTCCTTCAGCGCCGCCTTGGCTCTGCCGGCATCGTTGACGATCAGGCGCAGGATGCCGAAATCCGAGGTATCAGCCAGGGAAAGCGCGCGGATGTTGATCCCCTCATCTCCCAGGATACGGGTGATCTCGGCCAGGCGACCCGATTTGTTCTCGATGAAGATGGATATCTGTTCGACTTTCATGTGAGTGTCTCCTTGACATACGTAACCGGTGACCGGCCAAGAGAGAGACAACAAAGCATCACTCGTCCCGCTTCGCCGGTCCCTGTCACGGGTCCATGGTCCCTATGATTTGCGGTTGTCGATGACCCGTTTCGCCTTCCCCTCGCTGCGCTGGATGGTCTTGGGCTCCACCAGCTTAGCGCTGCAGGTGACCCCCAGGATATCCTTGATCTCCTTCTCGATGCGCTTGGAGAGTTTCTGCAGCACCTTGATCTCGTCGGAGAAGAGTTGCTCGTCCACCTCCACCTGGATCTCCAGGGTGTCCAGGTTGTCCGTGCGCTCCACGATCAGCAGGTAGTGCGGCTCGACCCCTTCGATACCCACCAGCACCGACTCGATCTGGGAGGGGAAGATGTTCACCCCGCGAATGATCAGCATGTCGTCGGAACGGCCGCTCATGCGGGTGATGCGGGCATGGGTCCGGCCGCAGATGCACGGCTCGTAGGTGATGCTGGTGATGTCGCGGGTGCGGTAGCGTATCAGCGGAATGCCCTGCTTGGTGATGGTGGTGATGACCAGTTCGCCCCGTTCCCCCTCGGCCAGGCGCCGGCCGCTGACCGGATCGATGATCTCGGGGATGAAGTGGTCCTCCCAGATGTGCAGCCCGCACTTGGCTTCACAGCACTCGATGGCAACCCCCGGTCCCATGATCTCGGACAGGCCGTAGATATCGACGGCAGACAGGTTCAGCTTGGCCTCGATCTCGGCACGCATGGCCTCCGACCAGGGCTCGGCACCGAAGATCCCCACCCTGAGCTTCAGGTCGCGGAAGTCGATCCCCTCTTCCCGGGCCGCCTCGGCCATGAACAGCGAATAGGAGGGGGTGCAGGTCAGGACCGTGGAGCCGAAGTCCTGCATGATCATGATCTGCTTCTTGGTGTTGCCGCCGGACATGGGGATGACCGAGGCTCCCAGGCGCTCGGCGCCGTAGTGGGCGCCCAGGCCGCCGGTGAACAGGCCATAGCCGTAGGCGTTGTGGACGATATCACCCTTGTGGGCGCCGGCCGACACGAACGAGCGTGCCATCAGCTCGGCCCACATATTGACATCGCTGCCCGTGTAGCCCACCACCGTCGGTTTGCCGGTGGTGCCGCTGGAGGCGTGGATGCGCACGATCTCGTCCATGGGAGCGGCGAACAGCCCGTAGGGGTAGGAGTCGCGCATGTCCTGTTTGGTGGTGAAGGGGAGCCTCTGCAGGTCGTCGAGCCCTTTCAGGTCTGCCGGCCTGAATCCGGCCATATCGAAAGAGTTGCGGTAAAACGGTACGTTGTTATACACACGTTCGAGTACCGCTCGCAGCCGCTTCAGCTGGATCGCCTCCAGGGCCTGGCGGGGAAGGGTCTCGAATTCCTCGTTAAAATACATGGCTGTGCCACCTCGTTGTTCATATAAAGGATTACCCAGAAAACGGCACTTCATCTCACGCTAAGGCGCAAAGAAAGTAAACGGGGGTTACCTACCCGCGCGTCACGCAGCAGGTGATTCAACTGCTGCGCGTATCTACTTCGCTACCTTCGCGTGAACAACTGCTGTTTTCAGGGATTATTCCGCAATCCTGTTGGCGAAACTCTCACCGCTGTAGCCGTTGACAACCACCTCCAGGTGGCCGTCGTTGGGACAGAACAGCAACCCGTGCACCGGCACGTCCCGGGGTATGAGCGGGTTCTGGCGAATGATGCCCACCACCTGCTCCACGTTCTCCACCGGGTGGGAGAAGGCGCCCAGCCACTGCCCCAGGTCGGGAACGTGGTAATCGATGACCGTGCGGGGAATGCCGCGCCTGACCATGGACTCCTTCAGGGATTCCACGTCCACGCTTGACATGCCGCAATCCCGGTGGCCGATGACGAAGATCTCTTCCACCCCCAGCAGGAATATGCCGCTCACCAGACTGCGGATCACCGACCCACCCATGGGATCGACGATGGTGTTGCCCGCGTTCTTGATCACCTTGGCATCACCGCGCTTGAGCCCCATGGCCGGTTCCAGGAAATCCACCAACCGGGTGTCCATGCAGGTGAAGATGGCCAATTGCCGGGTGGGATTCTTCGGCAGGGGCGGAAAGGCGTCCGGCCGGGTGAACAACCGGTTGGCCTCAAGAATGGATTCCAGCAGCGTGGGGGTCTCCAGGCTCATGACAACCCCCTTCCCATCAGGAAGGCCGTTTTGTTGACCTCCAGCGCCTTAGGGGGAACCATCTTCTCCAGCGCAGCCAGCCAGTACTTCTCGGCGATGTCCAGACGCTTGGAAACGGCACCCAGGAGCACCGTGTTGGCGGCACGAGCATTTCCCGCCTGGCTGGCCAGTTGCTGGCCGTCAACCAGCAGAAAATCGGGAAAGCGGGACTGGATTTTCTCGGCCAGACCGGCGGGATAGGCCTTCTGCCCCATCAGTACCGACGGAGGCGAAATGCGCAGGTCGTTGGCGATGACGCTGGCGCCGGGCTTGAGCAGCGGAAGTGCCCGAAAAGTCTCCATCAGCTCGAAGCCGAACAGGATGTCCCCCTCCCCTTCCGGCACGATGGGTGAAAACACCTCTTTTCCGTAGCGCACGTGGGAGACGACACTCCCCCCACGCTGGGACATGCCGTGGATCTCGCTCTTCTTCACATCGTACCCGGCGAGCATGACGGTTTCGGACAAGATCTCCGCGGCCAGCAGAATCCCCTGGCCGCCGACCCCCACCATCAGGATGTTGGTGATCTGACTGTTCATTTAGCCCTCCCGATCGCATCGAATGAACACAGCTGGCGGCAGACATCGCAGCCGGTGCAGAGCTGAGGATTGATATACGCCTTGCCGATCTTCCCGTCACCGGGCCGCCATTCAATGGCCGGGCAGCCCAGTTTGAGGCAGGCTCGGCAACCACTGCACGCTTGCTCGTCCACCTTCAGCAGCGGGCCTCGCGTGAAGACCCCCTCGCGTTTTACCAGCACGCAGGGCTTGTCGGTGATGATCACCGACGGTTCGTCGCGGTTCATCTCCTCCTGGATCGCCGCGCGGGTCTCTTGCAGGTCAAAGGGGTTTATGGCGCGCACATGCCTGACCCCCAGTGCCCTGCAGAGCGCGGGCAGGTCCACGCTGTGGGTCGGGTCGTTCATCAGGGTATAGCCGGAGCCGGGGTTGTCCTGGCGACCGGTCATGGCGGTGATGCGGTTGTCCAGGATGATCACCGTTGCCGGGGACTGGTTGTAGACCATGTCCATCAGCCCGTTGATGCCGGTATGCAGGAAGGTGGAGTCGCCGATGATGGCCACTACCTTTTTACGCTCCTCCGGTGAAACCACCTTGGTCACGCCGGTGGCCATACCGATGGAGGCGCCCATGCAGACGCAGGTATCCATGGCCGACAGGGGCGGCAGGAAACCCAGGGTGTAGCAGCCGATATCGCCGGTCACATAGGCATCGAGCTTTTTCAGGGTGTAGAAAACGCCGCGGTGCGGACAGCCGGGACACATGTTGGGCGGCCGCTGCAGCAGGGATGACTCTCCGCCTGCACTACTCTCCACCGCTGGGGGGCGGGCCACGCTGACACCGATGCCGGCAAAGGCGGCAGCCAGCCGCTCGGGGGTGAGTTCTCCGCACAGGGAGGTGATCTCCTTACCAATCACCGCCAGCCCCATGGCCCTGACCTGCTCCTCGATAAAGGGGTCCAGCTCCTCCACCACGAAGAGCCTGTCCACCGAGGCGGCGAACCGACGAATCAGGTCGTGGGGCAGGGGATGGACCATGCCCAGCTTGAGGGTGGATGCGGTGGGTAGAATCTCGCGCACGTACTGGTAGCAGACGCCGGAGGTGATGATGCCGATGGAACTGTCGCGCAGTTCCAGGCGGTTGATGGCCATGGTCGCCCCGTCCTGGGAGAGCTTGACGCAGCGTTCTTCCACCAGCGGGTGACGCACACGGGCATTGCCCGGCAGCATGACCAGCTTGGCCGCGTTCCTGACCAGTTTGGGCGGCGCCAGATCAATGACCCGCTCCCCCAGTTCCACAATGGATTTGCTGTGGGAGATGCGGGTGGTGGTGCGCAGCATGACCGGCGTATCGTACTGTTCGGAGAGTTGGAAGGCCAGTCGGGTGAAATCCTTGCACTCCTGGGAATCGGCCGGCTCCAGCAGCGGAAACTTGGCGAACTTGGCATAGTTGCGGTTGTCCTGCTCGTTCTGGGAGGAGTGCATCTCCGGATCGTCCGCCGAAACCAGGACCAGACCGCCGTTGACGCCGGTGTAGGAGAGGGTGAACAGCGGATCCGCAGCCACGTTGACCCCCACGTGCTTCATGGCCACCAGCGCGCGACCGCCGCCGAAGGAGGCGCCGATACCGACCTCCAGGGCCACCTTCTCGTTGGGCGCCCAGGATGAGTTAATTTCCTCATACCTGATGGTGTTCTCGAGGATCTCGGTGGATGGTGTGCCCGGATAGGCGCAGGCGACGCTACAGCCTGCCTCGTACGCACCGCGGGCGATTGCCTCATTGCCGGAGAGAATTTCTTTCATGGTCAGCTTTCTGTATCTGGGATTTGGTGGTGGGTGCCGAGCAAAGTGTTGGCACTATACTAAAACAGACTTAGGATTGCAAATCGTTTGCGGTCGGAGCACGAGGCAAGAGAATGCCTGAAATCAGTTGCCAATTCCCGCCGGCTTACCTATAATTCAGCATTTCAGAAAAGTGTGGGGTCATTTCGTGGGATATTTCATAACCTTTGAAGGAATCGAGGGGAGCGGCAAGACCACCCAGATCGGGCTATTGGGCGAGCAACTGGAGTCCCTGGGCTACTCGGTCGTCATGACACGGGAACCGGGTGGCTGCGCCATCTCCGACAAGATACGCTCCATCCTGCTGGATGCGGACAACAGCTCCATCTCCCCCATGACGGAGCTCTTGCTGTACGCCGCCGCCCGTGCCCAGCACGTGAGCGAAGTGATCATCCCGGCCCTGAAACAGGGGAACATCGTGCTGTGCGACCGCTTCAGCGACGCGACCCTGGCCTACCAGGGCAGCGGCCGGGGCATTGCCAGGGAAAAGGTGGATACGCTCAACCAGCTGGCCTGCCAGTCCCTGCGCCCCGACCTGACGGTGCTGATCGACTGCGACGTGAGCGTCGGCCTGGAACGGGCGCGCCGACGCATCGAGACGGCCTCCGGCCCGCGCGAGGAGCGCTTCGAGCTGGAGGCGCTGGAATTCCACCGCTCAGTGCGCGAGGCCTACCTGGAGCTCGCCCATGCCGAGCCGCAGCGGTTCATCACCGTTGACGGCAGCGGCGGAGTGGAGGAAATCTCCGAGGCCATCGTGGCCCAGGTCCTGCAGAACCGGCTCAACAACACCAGTCATGCCCTTCTCTGACGTCCTGGGCCATGAGCGGATCGTGGATATCCTGCTCCGCTCGCTCCGCACGGGCAAGACGGCCCATGCCTACATCTTCGAGGGCCCGTCGGGCTGCGGCCGGCGGAAGACCGCCCTGGCCCTGGTCCAGGCGCTGTTCTGCGGGGCCGGCACTAACGATGCCTGCGGTGTCTGCCCCTCCTGCCGCAAGGTGGCGGCCGGAAACCATGCCGATATCCACCTGGTGAATCCGCTGCCGGACAAGCGCGATATCAGCATCTCCCAGCTGCGCGACGTGCAGCGCGACCTGGCCATGCGCCCCTACGAGGCACCGCGCGCGGCCTGCATCATCGAACCGGCAGACAGAATGAACACCAGCTCGGCCAATTCGTTTCTGAAGACGCTGGAAGAACCGCCGGGAAACGCGATCATCATCCTGATCACCGAAAATGCCGACATGCTGCTGCCGACCATCCGTTCGCGCTGCCAGCTGCTGCGTTTCGCCCCGCTCTCACCGGAACAGATCAGGCTGCTCCTGGAACGCGACGGCATGGACAGCGCCACCGCCTCGCTGCTGGCGCCTCTGTCCGACGGCAGCATGCAGCGCGCCCTGGAACTGGACAACGACTCACTGGCCCAGCGCCGGGACCTGCTGCTCAGGCGCCTCGAGCAGCTCTCCCTGGAGCGGGTCGTAACCATTTTCGAATCATCGGAAGAGTTGAGCGGCAGTCGGGATGAAACACTGGAGAATCTGGACATGCTGCTCTCCTTCAGCCGTGACATGGTTCACCTGGCAGCAGGATGCAGCGACATAACCAACCGCACCATCCGGCCGACACTGGAGCGTCTTTCCTGTCGCCTCGATCTCCCGGGGGCGCTGCGACTGGCCGACAGCATCCTGGATACGCGACGTTCCATCCAGCGCAACGCCAATGCAAAACTGGCCCTGGACCATCTCTTCATGAACATAGCCGCGGCGCTGGCAGCCTGACGGATGCAGCGCACCGGTTCCGATACCGTCATGACGCAACAGAAACAAGGAGGAAGTCGTTGCCACGCATAGTAACCCTTCAGTTCAGCACAGCCGGAAAGATGTACGATTTCAATGCCGGCGACCTCGATCTGGCCCCGCACGACAGAGTGCTGGTGGAAACGGACCGGGGTGTTGCCATGGCAACCGTTGTTACCGCGCCGATAGAACGGAGCGAGGAGGAAACGCCCCCCGGCCTGGTCACGGTCATGCGCATTGCCACCTTGGCGGACATGGAAACGCTGAAACGAAACGCCAGCAAGGAGAAGGAGGCCTACGACTTCTGCAACAGGCGCATCATGGAACGCGCCATGGAGATGAAACTGGTGCGGGTGGAGTACCTCTTCGACGGCAGCAAGGCCATCTTCTACTTCACCGCCGACGGCCGGGTGGATTTCCGCGTGCTGGTGAAGGACCTGGCCCACACCTTCCACACCCGCATCGAGATGCGGCAGATCGGCGTGCGCGACGAGTCCAAGATGGTGGGCGGCATCGGCATCTGCGGCAGGGAACTCTGCTGCTGCTCCTGGCTGCGGGACTTCCAACCGGTTTCGGTCAAGATGGCCAAGGAACAGAACCTGGCTCTCAACCCCAGCAAGATCTCCGGCCAGTGCGGGCGCCTGCTCTGCTGTCTGGACTACGAATACGACACCTACTGCACCCTGCGCAAGACGTTTCCCAAATGCGGAAAGCGGGTCAAGACCGATTCCGTCAGCGGCACGGTGGACAAGCTGAACATCCTGACCGGCAACATCACCCTCAGGCTGGATGATGGCAAGCTGATCCAGGTCAACAAGGTCGAAATCACCGGAGAAGCCCCCCCGCCCGAGGCGCCGCAGCAACGCTCCGAGACGTCCGGCGTTCGCCCCGCCCAGAAGAGCCGCGAGCGCCAGGGGAGGGAACGGGCACAGCAGAAGCCGTCCCAGGCCAGTCGGGAGGAGCAGAAGGTGGATGGCCAGAAAGCGGCACAGCCCGCCACTGCTCCCCAACAGGGAGACGGCCAACCCAAGCCGGCCCGCAGAAAGCACCGCTCCCGCAGGCCGGGGCAACGCAAGCCGGCAGACGCCGGATCGCCGGCGGAGAAGGCCACGGACACCCCCAAGGAGTAGGCACCACAACGTTGTACGGCGCGGAGCAGGGGCGGCAACCAACTACCACTAACCACCAGGAGCAGCATATGAAACCTTCATTCTACGTCACCACCCCCATATACTACGTCAACGACGTGCCGCACATCGGCCATGCCTACACCACCGTGGCAGCAGACGTGCTGGCGCGCTACAAGCGGCTGATGGGGTATGACGTCTATTTCCTGACCGGCAGCGACGAGCATGGCCAGAAAGTGGAAAAGGCGGCCACCACCGCCGGCGAGACGCCGCTGGAACTGGCGGACCGGGTCGTCAAGCGCTATCAGGCGCTCTGGGAACGCCTGGGCATATCCAACAACGACTTCATCAGGACCACCCAGGAGCGCCACAAGAAAGGGGTTTCCCAGCTCTTCTCCCTGATCATGGAAAGGGGGGACATCTATCTGGGGGAATACGAGGACTGGTACTGTACTCCCTGCGAGACCTTCTGGCCGGAAACCCAGCTGATTGAGGACCGCTGCCCGGACTGCAACCGGCCGGTGGAAAAGCTTAAAGAAGAGTCATACTTCTTCCGCATGAGCAAGTACCAGGAGCAGCTCCTGGCCCACATCGAGGCCAACCCGGACTTCATCCAGCCCAAGAGCAAGCGCAACGAGATCATCTCCTTCGTCAAAGAGGGGCTGCGCGACCTGTCGATCTCCCGCACCACCTTCAGCTGGGGCATCCCGGTGCCGGGCAATGACAAGCACATCGTCTACGTCTGGTTCGACGCCCTGACCAACTACCTCACCGCCCTGGGATACCCCGACAGCACCGCCGAGTACGGACGGTTCTGGCCAGCCAACGTACACCTGATCGGCAAGGATATCCTGCGCTTCCACACCGTCTACTGGCCCACCTTCCTGATGGCGGCCGGCCTGCCCCTGCCGGAGAAGGTCTTCGCCCACGGCTGGTGGACGGTGGAGGGGCAGAAGATGAGCAAGAGCCTGCAGAACGTGGTGGAGCCCAACATGCTGATCGACAAGTACGGCGTGGACGTGGTCAGGTACTTCCTGATGCGCGAGGTTCCCTTCGGCCTGGACGGCGACTTCTCCCACACCGCCCTGATCCAGCGGCTCAACTCGGACCTGGCCAACGACCTGGGCAACCTGCTCTCCCGCTCCACCGCCATGGCGGTCAAGTATTTTGGCGGCATCCTGCCGGCTGCGACCGAATTGACCGAGATCGACCACTCCCTTCAGGAGAAGACAAGCGCCATGATCGCCGCGGTGGACAAATTCATGGATGAACTGGCCTTCAGCAAGGCGCTCCAGGCGATCTGGGAGGTCATCTCGGCCGGCAACAAATACATCGACGACTGCGCCCCCTGGGTCCTGGCCAAGGATCCGGCTCAAAAGGACCGCCTGGCCACGGTCATGTACTGCCTGCTGGAATCCCAGCGCATCGCCCACTGCATCCTGTCGGCCTTCCTGCCCGCCACGACAGCCAAGGCGCTGGCCTCCCTGGGGTGGGACGGCGAGATTTCCCGGGAGTCCCTGGCCTGGGGCGGTTTGCAAGAGGGGACCACGATCACCAAGGCCGAGGCGCTCTTCCCCCGCTACGAGGCCTGATAATAGAACGGGGCGAACCATAAACTTGGTTCGCCCCGTTTCCGTTCCTGTATCAATCCTATCGCTTCAGTTGCTGTCATTGACGATGGAGAGAAAGAAATCCTCAAGGTCCTTGCGCCTGGTCTCCACCAGTAGCACCTCCCTGCCCGCCCGGTTAACCTCTCCCATGAAACCGTTGAACCCGTCGCAGGGAACGTAGAACTCCGCGGTCGAACCGCCGCGGCGGACCGCCTCCACTCCCGCGAAAACGCCCGACTCGGTCTCCGGAATGCGCAGATGGACCTGATACCCCTCCACGCCGCTGCGCAGGATGTTCTCCACGCTGTCCAGCGCAACCAGGCTCCCCTTGACGATCACCCCTACCCGGTCGCAGACCTTTTCCACGTCATCGGTGATGTGGGTGCTGAAAAAGACGCACCTGCCACGCTGCTTCAACTCCAGGATGATCTCCTTGACCAGCGCCCGCCCGATGGGGTCCAGGCCGCTCATCGGCTCGTCCAAAATGTACACGTCCGGGTCGTGCACCAGGGTCTGGGCCAGCCCCACCCGCTGCACCATCCCCTTGCTGTAGCCGCGCATGGGGCGCTTGCGGGCATCCCACAGTTCCAGTCGCTTGAGTATCTCCTCGGAACGCTCCTTAAGCAGGGACCTGTCCATGCCGAACTGTGAGCCGACAAAGGCCAGGTACTCCTCGGCGCCCAGGTAATCGTAAAAGGCCGGATTTTCGGGCAGGTACCCCACCCGGCGCCGGGCCATGGCCTGTGCGAAATCCACCCCATATATGCTGGTTCTGCCGGAGCTGGGCCGCAGAAGTCCCATGACCAGTTTGATGGTCGTACTCTTGCCGGCGCCGTTTGGCCCCAGGAAGCCGAACACCTCCCCCGCGGCAACCTGCAGGTCGAGGTTTTTCAGGGCATCGACCCGTGTCATCCTCTTGCCCCTGAACTGCTTGCACAAACCTTTTATTTCAATGGCGTTCATTGGTTTCTCCACTGTGTCTGCTGTTGCTCTTCTTCACACCGGCAAAGGCAAATTTGCTGGTGGTGGCGACCTTTCCGTCCGGTTCCAGGTAGAAATGCCCCCCGTAGGGGTCCACCGGTGGAGAGTCAAGATACCCATCCACGTGCAGTTGCTCCACCGACCGGGGGACTCTTCCGGTCGCTTCCCGGTAGCGGTCCCGCGCCAGCTCGATCCTGTGCACCTCGTGAAAAGCCTTCAGCCGCGTCAGATAGTTTTTTTTCAGGGCCTGATTCCTTTCTCCGTTCGCCATAGCAGTTAAATAGGTAATGGCAAGGTCGGTCTGTCCTGATTCCTGCATGTAGCGCCCCGCCAGGAGCCGGGAGAGGTCGGAGCCGGAGAGTTCTCCTGCCCGCTGGTAGTAGCGCGCGGCCGCCGTGTAGTCTTTCAGAAAATAGGCGCTGTTGAACCCGGCAAAAAAAGGCAGGTACCAGTCCCAGGTGCGGTACCGCATACCGTAGTCCAGGAGGTCGTTGGCCAGCTTATACTGTTTCACGTCCCAGGTCAGGAAGGCCTGAGCGAAATAGTAGGCGTCCATATTGTAGGGATCCAGCTTGGTAGCTCCATGCAGCATACGCGACATGGTCTGGTAGTCCGGCGGGACGACAACCTGATATTCAGCCTTATCTATCAGTCCACCGAAGTACATGGAGACTTTCAGAACCAGAGAAGCCGCCACCAGTTCCTTGTGGTCGGCGGCAACGGACTTGAGGGCGGTCACCGAGGGGACGTAGCCCAGTTTTTCCACGAATGGCCTGTTTCGCAAGTGGGATGTAAAGGGGATGACCAGTATCGCGTAGAGCACAAGGCAGACAAAGGCAGCGGAAACCGTTCTGACCATGGGCTACCTCATTTCGCGCCGCATAAAGATGACGGCGGAAAGGGAAAGCAGAATCCCCACAGAGACGACAAAATAGGCCGCGGTCAGCAGCAGTCCCTGGACGGGGAGCGGAAGGCCGTATATGGCATTGACCTTGAGATCAAAGGCGCCGAAGTTGGGCAGCAGATAATACAAGCCGGTGGCTACCTGTTTGACCACGGGTGACAGCTTGGCCGAAGAGGGCGAGTGAACATACTCATAGACCTGCTGGGTGACACCGCCGGCCAGGAAGGTGGCAATCGTTCCGAAGACCGGCAGAAAGAACGAGGTACTGAGCGATGAAAACAGGAAGGCAACCGCGATCAGCAGGATGTATTTCAGGGCATCGAACAGGATGCAGAACGCCAGCGTCCCCCAGACCACCGGCCTGTCGGGAGGATACGCGCCAGCGGTGTACGCCACGACCCCGCAGACGGCCATACCCAGCACCGTTGCCGCCAGCAGCACGAAAAGAGCCGTACCGCCGAAGCGCCCCAGCAGATAGCTCTGCCGCGACAGGGGAAGGCCAAGCACGCTGAAGGTGTAGCGCCGTTCAATATCCTTCCAGAGCGACGTCCCCCCCAGAAAAACCGACAGCAGCAGCATGATGAAGGAGAGCAGGGAGAGTGACAATGTCAGGGAGAGTTCCGTAACCTGTCGCATGGAGAGGGAGGCGACTACAGGGATAAAAAGGAACATGCAGGCTGACACCATGATGCCCTGAAACACCCGGTCGCGGAAAATACCCTTGAGAGTTATACCTATAATTGAAGTCATACGTTTTCCCTACCAATCTGATATAAGCTTTTGATATCACATAGCAAGTTCTTTAGCCAGCTTTTCAGCCGGTTTTCTGTAATACGCAGTAGGTGCAGCGGTTCGTACAACGGCATTAAATGACGCTATTGCTTTCTGGCGCTCACCTATTTGCATATGAACAATTCCTAAACGATATGAATAAAATGGATCGCCGGTAAGCGCAATTAAGCGGGTTAAGGTTTCAACTGATTCAGCATACACACCTTTAATTGTAGCCTTGCCCGCTGCAACCTGAATTTTGTTGAGTTCTAGCACCTGTAACAAGATAGAGACTTCATGCTTACCCGGGTTAGCCAGCAATTGGCTCAATATATCTCGCGCCTCGGAAAAGTTACCTTCATTCATAAACGCAAGAGCTTTATTTTTAAGACCATACTGTGCGTTAATAAGACCTTCCGACTCAGTGAAAGATTTATAGATGACTGTAGCCTCCTGTTTTCTCCCCTGAGCGTACAATGCATTAGCAATTTCATTCTGAGCCGGAGTAAAATTAGGAGATTTTTTCAAAGTATCCTGAAATAATGCCAAACTGTTCTGCCAGAGAAAATTTCGAGTTACTGTACCGTAGAGTGCTATGCCGAAAAGACAACTTGCTAAGAGTACCAATGCTGTACGAAAGCGAACATGCTGCTGCTCCCAGCGCCCGACCGTCAACATCAAACCTGTCAAAAAAAAAGCTGAGGGAATATACATATACCGTTCGCCCAGCGGCGTCCAAGTCAAGCGAAGCAATGGAATCATGAGAGCCGAGGTGCCTACAGCACCAGCACAGATCACAAAAAAGGCGGGTAATGTCCGTCGGGACATAAGCCAGATGACACCAGCCAAGACCAGCACTCCCAGCGGAAGATAAAGATCCGAAATATGGGTTATTCCAAAATTCAGCGGAAACGGCAATAGCAATTTTTTTGCATAAAAACCGATAGACTTGAATACTAACCGCAGGCTTGTCAGCATCCCGGCGCTTTCGGCTCCGGCAACATGCGTCATGACGCGAGTCACACCCTGATCGCCCTTTGCGAAGGCCAACGCTCGGAAGACAAAGTATGCGGAACCAGCAGCACTGAATAGAAGTAAATGAGGCAGGTTTCTGCGAACTATTATGCTTACTGGCACAATTTCATCCTTGTGCGAAGAAAGATAGAAAGGAAAAAGTAATGCTGCCGGAAGGAAAAAAATAGCAGTTTCTTTCGCAAGGCAGGCCATAAGCATAAAGATGGCAGCCAATAACGAACAAGGCCAAGTCAATGGATTTTTTAGCATCGAATACATTGCCAATAACAGAAAAAAACCGGCCAGCAGATCGGTTCGACCGGAGATCCAGTTGACTGCTTCGGTATTGAGCGGGTGGATAGCAAAGAAAAGCGCCGTTGCAAACGGGACGAATAAAGATGTTTGTTTCAGAAGCGAACATGCCCTTCGCGTAACGGCAAAAAGCAGTAGTGTATTAGCAAGATGAAATACTATATTTTCCAGATGCATGAAGCTTTCTTCAAGCCCCCAGACGTATTTATCCATCATGAATGACAAGAGAACAAAGGGACGGTAATAACTGCCGGTGTGGCCTGGGAAAAACATGCCTTCTAATGTAAAAGCATCTGTATTGAGTAGATGAAGGTACATACCGGAATCATCAACGGAATTAAGTGGAACAAACAGAGACGGATAATAGGCAATTAGGACTATAAGAGAGAGGAATATGATGCATTTAGCTTTTGTCAATATCTGATTCATTTGATGCTCACAAAAAAAGCGGGATGTCGAAACATCCCGCTTTAAAGTTTAAATTATTCAAACATTACATAGATGTCCATGTACCAGTAAAATCAGCAGAAGTAATCGCAGTTGGTACCGTAAGTAGAGCAGTTCCTTCAGTTACAGTAGAAGAAAACACGGAAGTGCTATCGTATGACGAACCAAAGGCTTTGGTACCATTTTTGTGCTGTGTTACTACAGCATAACCTAATGAACTAGTCAATAAACCAACACTCACACCCGTAGATGTCTTACCAATCAGTGCAGCAGTAGCTGCTGTTGCAGTTGATTTATCGCCATACACAGTGAGTCCGCTTTTTGAGCTTGTAGAGGTTAAGTCACTTGTCATTGTTATGCTGGTACCAGCAAAAGCGCTGCTTGCTACAAGCAGAGACATTGATGCAAAAATAATATGTTTTTTCATATATTATCTCCTTTGTTTGATTTATCTGTAGTCAACGTCGCCAGGATACTGCTGGTTGTCAGCCATGAAGGCTTCCATCCCGGTCTTGATGTTTTTCAGGTCAGAGTTGGCGGCCGAGTTGTAGGCCTTTGCCCGGTAGGCGGAGAACTGCGGGATGGCGATGGCCGCCAGGATGCCGATGATCGCCACGACGATCAACAGCTCGATCAGGGTAAAGCCTTTTCTGTTCCTCAATTTGTTTAGCATATCTTTCTCCTTTCGTTTTGTTGCCCAGACGATGAGCGGTCACATTGTAAACAGATCAAACAGTAGCAAAACACAGGCCAGAGTCAAGCAAAGTTATAACACTTTATTTTCAAGGAATTTTTTGTATCCCACCGAAGCGAAGCCCTTTCCACTTACCAAGCATTGTCACTACCTATGACAATTTATGTCACTCATCCCGATCTCCCTCGCCGGAATCAAGCCCGAATTTGGCCAGACGGTACCTGAATGACCGAAAGGACATCCCCAAGAGTTCCCCGGCCTTTTTCTTGGCACCACCGGTCATCTCCAGCGCTTTCACCAGGTACTGTTTTTCCAGACCGGACAGGAACGACTCCAGGTCCATCCCCTCCGCGGGGATAAGCGCATCTCTTCCCGGACAGGGCAAAAACCCCGTGCGGACCTGCTTGGGCAGGTTGCACTCCTGGATTTTCGATGCATCCATTACCAGGCTGCGCTCGACGATGTTTTCCAACTCGCGGATGTTTCCCGGATAGTGGTAATTCATCAGCGCCTTGAGCGCACCCGGCGTGATGACCTCACCGGTCTGCCGCGTATCACCGTATTTGCGAAAAAAATGCTCCACCAGGACCGGAATGTCTTCAATCCGCTCGCGAAGCGGCGGCATGCTGATCTGCATGACGTTGATGCGGTAGTAGAGATCCTCCCGGAAACCGCCCGTCTTGACCTGGCTCTGCAGGTCGCGGTTGGATGCCGTCAGGATGCGTACATTCGACTTCTGCACCTGGGCGCCCCCCACCCGCCTGAATTCCCGTTCCTGGAGCACGCGCAAAAGCTTGGTCTGCATCAGAAGCGGCAGTTCGCCGATCTCATCCAGAAACAGCGTACCACCCTCGGCCTGTTCAAACAGGCCGGCCCTGTCCGCCACGGCGCCGGTGAAGGAGCCCCGCTTGTGGCCGAACAGCTCGCTCTCCATGAGCTGCTCGGGAATGGCCCCGCAGTTGACCGCCACGAAAGCCTTTTTCCCCCGCGAGCTGCAGTGGTGGATGGCCCGGGCCACCAGTTCCTTGCCAGTGCCGCTCTCCCCCTGGATCATTACGGAACTGTTGCTCAGCGAAACCTTCTGGATCAGCGAAAAGACCTCCTTCATCCTGGGGCTGGCGCCGATGATCCCACAGAAACTGTCGCGCTGCTGGGCCGTCTCCTTGAGTACGCTGTTCTCCCGCTTCAGGTCGCATTTTTCCAGGGCGTTGCGGATCAGCACCTTGATCTCCTCCACCTTGAACGGCTTGGAGATGTAGTCATAGGCGCCCAGTTTCATGGCCTCCACCGCCTGCTCGGCGGCGCAGTAGGCGGTCATCATCAGCACGGCCGTACCGGGAGAAACGGTTTTGATGCGGCTCAGAAGTTCGATGCCATCCAACCCGGGCATCTGCACGTCGGATATGACCAGATCAAACAGGCCGCTGTCCAGAAGGGACAGGGCCTGTTCCGCATGGGCGGCAACAACCGTCTCGTACCCCTCCCCCTCCAGCAGGATGGAGAGAAACTCCCGCATGCTCAGTTCATCATCGACGATCAGGATTCTGGTTTTCATTGATACTCCCGCGGATTTCTTGCCAGCTGTGTTCTCCGCTCCGCTCGCCCGCCGACATCCCCCTGGCACAGGCATCATGGCATGGCTGACCGCTTTCGCGGCGCAACCTGACGTTGGATTCTGTGTTCATAGCACGGATACGGTCAGCATGTGAAGGGATATGGCCATGCCCCCCCCACCCGGCCAACGGTTTGTTTTAATGTGCAAGCGTTTGTATTCTCTTGACGTTGTGTGCTATAGAGATACAGTTTTCCCACACGGAGATACTATCTCCCAAATCACCACTACACGCAAGGGGGCAGTATAATGAGTGAAATTGTTGATATCTATGCCAGAGAGATCCTGGATTCCCGCGGTAACCCCACCCTGGAGGTCGATGTATTCCTGGAGTCGGGCGCCTTCGGGCGGGCCGCCGTGCCGTCCGGGGCATCCACCGGCGAGCGCGAGGCGCTGGAATTGCGCGACGGCGACATGGCCCGCTATCTGGGCAAGGGTGTCCTCAAGGCAGTGGATAACGTCAACAACGAAATCGCCGACGAACTGATCGGCATGGATGCGGACGACCAGGTCGCCATCGACAACAAGATGCTGGAGCTGGACGGAACCGAGTTCAAGAGCAAGCTGGGCGCCAATGCCACCCTGGGAGTCTCCCTGGCCGTTGCCAAGGCCGCGGCCGACGAGGCCGGTCTGTCCCTGCACAAATACATCGGCGGAGCCGGAGCCCGCGAGCTGCCGCTGCCCATGATGAACATCTTGAACGGTGGCGCCCACGCCGACAACAACGTGGATATCCAGGAATTCATGATCATGCCGGCCGGCGCCCGCTGCTTCGCCGAAGCGCTGCGCATGGGGGCGGAAATTTTCCACGCCCTGAAATCTGTGCTGAAGGGCAAGGGATACAACACCTCCGTGGGCGACGAGGGGGGCTTCGCGCCCAACCTGAAATCCAACGAAGAGGCCCTGCAGGTGATTATGGAGGCCATCGTCAAGGCCGGCTACAAGCCGGGTGAAGACGTGCTGCTGGCCCTGGACGTGGCTTCGTCGGAGCTGTTCAAAGATGGCATTTATACCCTGGAAAACGAGCAGCAAAAGCAGAAAACCGCCGCCCAGCTGATTGATTTCTACGAGGATCTGGTCAACCGCTATCCGATCATCTCCATCGAAGACGGCATGGCCGAGAACGACTGGGATGGCTGGAAACTGCTCACCGACCGCCTGGGCAAGCGCATCCAGATCGTGGGGGACGACCTGTTCGTCACCAACCCCAGGATCCTGAAAGAGGGCATCCAGAAAGGTATCGCCAACTCGATCCTGGTCAAGCTCAACCAGATCGGCACCCTCACCGAGACGCTGGAGGCGATCGAAATGGCCAAGCGCGCCGGCTACACCACGGTCATCTCCCACCGTTCCGGGGAGACCGAGGACACCACCCTGGCCGACCTGGCGGTAGCGGTCAATGCCGGCCAGATCAAGACCGGTTCCCTCTGCCGCACCGACCGGGTGGCCAAGTACAACCAGCTCTTGCGCATCGAAGAGGAACTGGACGACTGCGCCCTGTTCAGGGGGCATGACGTGTTTTACAACCTGAAGAAGTAGGTTCCAATCAAAATACGGAAACACAAAAAGGCGGGATATCCCGCCTTTTTGTGTTTCCGCCGACAAAGCCGCATGAACGCCCCCTACCCTGAAGCGCACAATATATTGTATCTCCTGGCGAAGGATGGTATTTTGCGAATTCAAACACTCGAGCAGCAGGGCTTCGTTTCGCGGCGGTTTGTCTCAACCATTGGATCGGGAGAAAAAACGACTCTCCCCTCCCCGCTTCCTGCCGAAGAATCAGCTGTCTCTGTAATCTGAAAGGAAAAAACACCATGTCTGTATCGAGTACCGAAGAAGCAATCGAGGATATCCGTCAGGGAAAGATGGTCATCCTGGTGGATGATGAAGATCGTGAAAACGAGGGTGACCTTACCCTGGCTGCCGAGGCGGCAACCCCGGAAAACATCAACTTCATGGCAAAATACGGCCGCGGCCTGATCTGCCTGACACTGACACCGGACAAATGCGACGCGCTCGGCCTGCGTCCCATGGTGCGCGACAATACATCTCCTTTCGAGACCGCCTTCACCGTTTCCATCGAGGCAAAAAGCGGGGTCACCACCGGCATCTCGGCCGCCGATCGCGCCCACACCATCCTCACCGCCGTCGCCGACAATGCAACCCCCAAGGACCTGGTCAGCCCCGGCCATGTCTTTCCGCTGCGGGCTCGCAAGGGGGGTGTGCTGGTGCGATCAGGACAGACCGAGGGGTCCGTGGACCTGGCCCGTCTGGCCGGCTTGCGCCCCGCCGGTGTAATCTGCGAGATCATGAACGACGACGGCAGCATGTCCCGCATGCCGGAGCTGAAGAAGTTCGCCAAGCATCACGGCATCAAGATCTGCACCGTTGCCGACCTGGTTGCCTACCGGCTCAGGACCGAGCGGCTGGTACGCACGGTGGCCGAAGCCCAGATCCCCTCCCGCTTCGGCGGCGACTGGCGCGCCGTTGCCTTCGAAAACGACGTGGACCACCTGGAGCACATCGCCCTGGTAAAGGGGGAAATCAAAAAGGGAGAGCCGGTGCTGGTGCGGGTGCACTCGGAATGTCTGACCGGGGACGTGCTGGGGAGTCAGCGCTGCGATTGCGGCGACCAGTTGCACAGCGCCATGCGCAAGATCGCCGAAGAGGGCAAAGGAGTCATCCTCTATATGCGCCAGGAAGGACGCGGCATCGGCCTGGTGAACAAACTCAAGGCATACGAACTGCAGGACAAGGGGCTGGACACGGTGGAAGCAAACCTGAAGCTGGGCTTCAAGGCCGACCTGAGGGATTACGGCATCGGCGCCCAGATCCTGCTGGCGCTGGGAATCACCAAGATCCGGCTTTTGACCAACAACCCCAAGAAGCTGATCGGCCTGCAGGGATACGGCATCGACATCGTGGACCGGGTCTCCATCGAGATGGTGGCGACGGAAAACAACATCGACTATCTCACCACCAAGCGCGACAAGCTCGGCCACATGCTGGAGAACCTCTAGGCGATGAACGTGCTGCTGCATCTCTGCTGCGGCCCCTGCGCCCTCTATCCGCTGCGGGTCCTGCGCGAAGCCGGTCACCAGGTGACCGGCTTCTTCTACAACCACAACATCCACCCCTTCCAGGAATACGAGCGTCGTCTCGGTGCGGCACGCCTGATGGCGGAGCAGATGCGGATGCCGCTCCTGGTGCGTGAAGACTACGACCTGGAGGGATTCCTGGCCAACGTGGCTTCGGCCCCCGCCGAGCGCTGTGGCTACTGCTACGGGTCGCGGCTGCGGATAAGCGCGCAGGTCGCGGCCGAGCATGGTTTCCAGGCCTTCACCTCCTCCCTGCTCTACAGCCGCTACCAGAAACACGACGACATCAGGACAGCCGGAGAGCAGGCCGGCCTGGAGCACGGCATTGCCTTCCTGTACCAGGATTTCCGCCCCGGCTGGCAGGAGGGGATCAGGATATCAAAGGAACTGGGGCTCTATCGCCAGCAGTACTGCGGCTGCGTTTACAGCGAGAAGGAACGCTACCTTCCCCGGGAGAAGCAAAAATGAGCGGGCTCGGACGTTCCCTGATCATCACCGGATTAATCCTGGTTGTTGCGGGCGTCGTCATCACCTTCTCGCCGCGCATCCCCTGGCTGGGAAAACTGCCGGGCGACATCCATGTCCAGCGGGAGAACTTCAGTTTTTTCTTTCCCCTGACCACCTGCATCCTCCTCTCGGCGCTCCTCTCCCTGATCCTCTGGCTCCTGCGGCGCTAGGAGTCTGTCGGGCTTAACGCATTCAGCCGTCATCTCCAGGGCGTTTTCAATTGGTTAACCTGCTGTATTTATTGAATAAGTCGTCAGCTTTAGCTTGCGTTTTCTTGGTGTATCCCGTATATTTGTCCGGTAATATCAACTGGTTAGGTATCGGGGTTGACTATGAAATCAAAGTTTATTGAAGTTGACCGGGAAACACCCTATCTGCTCCCGCCATCGCTGCAGGATTGGCTACCAGAAAAGCACTTGGCCCGGTTTGTGGTCGAAATTGTCGAACAGCTCGACCTGCGCTCTTTGAAAGCTACCTATGCCGGCCGAGGCTCGCAGCCCTATAACCCTGAGATGCTGGTAGCATTGTTGTTTTACGGTTATGCGACAGGCGTATTCTCCAGCCGGAAGCTTGAGCGCAGCACCTACGACTCCGTGGCATTCCGGTTCATAGCGGCAAACAGTCATCCTGACCACGATACCATTGCCACCTTCCGCCGGCGTTTTCTGCCGCAACTGAACAAGCTGTTTGCCCAGATTCTGCTGATCGCTCATCAGATGGAGGTGCTGAAACTGGGCAACGTTAGTTTGGATGGCAGCAAAATCAAGGCGAACGCCTCCAAGCACAAGGCGCTGAGCTATGAGCATGCCTGCAAGCTTGAAGAGCAGATCAAGGCTGAGGTTGGCGAACTGCTCAAAAAGGCCGAGGCAGCGGACCGTGCCGATATTCCGGACGGCATGAACATCCCCGAAGAACTGGAACGTCGGGAAAAGCGTCTTTCCGCCATTGCCGCAGCCAAGGTCGAGATCGAAAAACGAGCCGCTGAGCGCCATGCTCGTGAACAGGCCGCTTATGAGAAGAAAGTCGCCGAACGGGCCAAGAAGGAGCAGGCAACGGGCAAGAAGGCCAAGGGGAAAGAGCCGAAACCGCCCAAATCCGGCCCCACTGCCAAAGATCAGGTCAATCTGACCGATGAAGAGTCGCGGATCATGCCGACCTCCGGTGGCGGATTCGAGCAGACTTACAACGCCCAGGCCGGTGTGGATACAGCATCAAAGCTCATCGTTTCGGCCCATGTTACCCAGAATCCCAATGACAAACAGGAGCTGACACCGACCCTGGAGAACCTGGCGGCGCTGCCTGAGAAGCTTGGCAAGGCAACCGATCTGGTAGCTGACAGTGGCTACTTCAGCGAAACCAATGTAACTGCCTGTGAGGAGAACGGGATAACTCCCTACATTGCCGTAGACCGGCAGAGTCACAACGTGCCACTGATGGAGCGCTTTGCCGAACCGCCGCCGTTACCCGAAGATGCCGATTCCGTGGCCAGAATGAAGCATCGCCTGAAGACACCTTCCGGCAAGGCGATCTACGCCCAGCGAAAAGTCACCTCGGAACCGGTCTTCGGCATCATCAAGGCGGTCATGGGATTCAGAAGCTTTCTTCTTCGTGGCTTTGAAGCAGTAAAAGGCGAATGGAACCTCGTCTGCATGGCCTACAACATCAAACGGCTGCATGTCTTGGCCGGATAGAATGAGAAATAGCGAAAATCAGCCTGTAATAACCGCAGTCATCGCTGAAAGGGCTGAATTAACCAGGTTGCCGGTGGGAAGACGAACACATACGGAACTTTTTTAATCGGCTTGGCCACAAAAGAGGGCGCCCCTGAGGTCAAGCCCGACAGACTCCTAGCCCGCGACTCCCTGCCAATGGAGGCACCACCAGCAGCCAGAACAGCGGATGAGGCGCACAGCATCCACACTGCGGGCCACGCTTTTCCGGGCAGTGTCGCACGACACGGTTCCTTTTGCGCGACAATCGCACCAACGCCCCCGCGAACAGGGAGACAACCATGAAAAACAGAGCGATCATACCGCGGACACTACTCCTGCTGTTCTTTATCACCCTGGGGCAGACGGCATGGGGCGCCAGCGACATCTACTATCCCTCCGACGACCAGGAAGCTTCCCATAACCAGGAAACGGTGTACAGCGACGAGCAGTTCAGCATGGAGGAACTGGAGGATCTGCTGGCTCCCATAGCACTCTACCCCGACCCCCTCATCGCCCAGATCCTTCCGGCGACGACCTTCATCGACCAGATCAACTCGGCGGCCCGGCGCGTCAGGATGATGGGAAAAGACGCCCTCATCGACCAGCAAGAGTGGGATGTGAGCGTCAAGGCCGTAGCACACTACCCCGAGTTGCTCTTTATGATGGACCAGGACCACGACTGGGCCGTTGCCCTGGGACAGGCTTTCATCAACCAGCGTGAAGAAGTGCTGCAGGCGATCCAGCTCCTGCGCCAACAGGCACGGGCAACGGGCAACCTGGTTTCAACCCCGGAGCAACAGGTTGTCGTGGAAAACGGCTACATCAGGATTCTTCCGGCGCGGCCTGATCTGATCTATCTTCCCCAGTACGATCCCCAGACGGTCTACGTCGAGCCTCCCCCACCTGAATTCGGCTTGGTCACCTTCGGCATCGGCTTCACCATCGGCGCATGGCTGAATCGCGACTGCGACTGGCATGGCCGCCGCATCTACTACCACGGCTGGCGGGGACGCGGCTGGATCGACCGCGCACGGCCGCACGTGCATGCCAGGAGCAGCGTCTACGTCAACACGCGCTACACGACCATAACCACCAACAGCCGCGTACTGCGCTACAACAGCGGGAAGTATCGAACAGGGAACCGGCGCGACACACCCCACCGAACCGAACGCCAGACAGGTGTCATCCCTGGCCAGCGTCCTGTCACGCGGGAGCAGAGGCCCGTGATTACGACAACACCACCTCCTCCCCGCAGCGATACTCCGCACCCCCACTACCGCCCCCAGCGGAAGCCCCAGGCCATTCCGCCTCCGCCGCGGTCCGCGCAACCGCGGACGGTCGTCCCCCTGAGAGACCAGCGTTCCCCCGACAGGGTTCAATCCCCGGCAGCAAAAACGGTTCCGCTCGCGGGAGAGCAGCCTCGCAACCGTCAACCGGGAAGCCGCCATAACGGGCGGGGAACCGCCGCCGGCACGCCCCGCTCCGGAACTCAGCCGTACAGCCGTTCCAGCGACAAGGCCGGCGGGCAGACCACGGTCAACCACAAACGGGAAAAATTCGGCCGGGAGACCATGCACCCACAGGACCAACCCGCGCCTGCGCGGCATCAGCAGACAGTTCCTCCCCGCTCCGTGCCGCGGAAGCAGCCGTCCGCAGCACAGCCTCAGCCGGCAACACAACCCGCTCCGGCTCAGCAGCCTCGAACCAAGCAGCAGCCGGACGGCGGCAACATCGGAACAGCCGCGCCACGCAGTGCAGGCCAGACAACGCTCCCGGCCAACGTCCAGCCAAAGCCGTCGCCGGCGGGGCAGCAGCCACGGATCGAGCGTTCCGCCCCGCATCAACGCCCGCAGCCAGAGCAGCGCCCGACCGCTACCGGCGGGGAGTCGCCGCCCAGGCAGTCTGCTCAGCCGCCTTCCCGCATGGTACCGGAGTCCACCCGTGCCAGGTAGCGGCAGCACACGGGAGGCCCGCGCAGTCCCATGCCCGGAGCCAACGCATTTCCCTGAGTAAACGTCAGCATAATCAGCGCCTTATATACACAGGGATGCAGGGAACATTCTCGAAGACCAAGAACTTCACAGTTCACGCGAAAATGTGCAAGGACGGCTTTACCACTTCCATTCACATCGTTTCTGTTCGGGGATGTGCCGAATGATCAAAGCGAGATCGGCGCTTGATCGGGGCGTACAGACAGGATCCGACCCGGACTGCGGAAGGTTTCCGGGAGGACAAGATCAGCTCTTCAATCTGGCCACGTACTCCAGAAAGGCCTGGATAAAATCCGGGGACATACTTCCCAGCGTCCGGCTTACGCGTCCCCTGTCGGCAAACTCGATGGTGAAGGGGCTGGAGCGGGTTCCCTCGATAGCCCACAGGGAGATCACCCCTTCCGGATCACGGATGACCCGATATGCGCCGCGCCGATAGCGACATCGCAGAACCACGACCGCGTTTTGTCCCCTGACATGCAGATCACCGCTGACGGTCATTTCCCCTATACCCCCAAATTTACACTCGGAATTTTCTGAAAAGCCGTTAACCGGATGGTATACTTCCCGGTGTGCACCCGAACAACCGGTCCCCCCGTGGTACAGGGCAGGTGCAACGAAAAGAGCAACATTGCGCCAATCGTTCCCGATTATATCAGGAGAAAGAGATGATGGAGTTACGGATAACATGGCAGCGGCTGGTAGATGATCAGGGACAGACCTGCGATCGCTGCTCCGCCACCGGTGATGCGGTCAGGAGTGCTGTTCAGATGCTGCGTGAGGCGCTCGCTCCCCTTGGCATCGTAGTGATCGCCGAGGAGAGGGAGTTGAGCAGAACCGAATTCATGCGGGCGCCGCTGGAATCCAACCGTATCCTGATCGGGGACAGAGTGCTGGAGAAATGGCTCGGGGCGGAGACGGGACAAAGCTGCTGCTGCGGTCCATGCGGCGATGAAGAGTGCAGAAGCGTCTCGTTTCGCGAGCAGTACTACGAGGCGATACCAACGGAGCTCGTGCTGAAGGCGGGACTCATGGCCGCGGCTCACCTGCTCCCCCTCCCCCCGGGGAAGGCCGTTGTCGATGACCCGCATCGAAGAGCCCCATGAAACAGTGCCTGCCCCCAGCGGGATGGTGGCGAGCCTGATGGAGGTTCAGCTATGAAGAAATGTGCCCTGATCCTGTCGGCAATCGTGGGAGGAATCGTCTGCACCCTCACGGACCTGATCCAAAAATCCGAGGCATCGGCCATTCTCCTCATCGGCAGAACCCTGGACGAACTCTTTTCCGGTATCCCCGCGCCAAACCTGTGCGCCATCGGGCTCGTTCTGATGCTGGCCGTGGCGCTTCCCCTCATCTTCGAGTCCACGTCAAAGAAGGGGGCCTTTTATCTGGGCGCCAGCGTACTGGCGCTCCTGATGACGATGACACCGTACAAGGCTCCCCTGGGATTCAAAACCGAACCGAATTCGGTGGAGGTGCTGCTCTCCCTTTCCACCGCAGACCGGCGACCGATGGAGGGTGCCCTGGTGACGTTGTGGGATGCGGAAGGGAGAACGGTCATATCGCGAACCAGACTTGCAGGCGCCCAGTTCAGGTTCTTTCAGGACGGAGGGACCTACCGGCTGAGCGTGGAGCTGTCTGGTTACGGGAGCGAGCAACGCACACTTTCACTGAGCGAGGGGTGGCCACAATCCATCACCATAACCCTGCAGCCATCTTCCCAACCGCTGTTCATCCAGCGGATCCTGAGACAAGCGCGGTGAGGCACCGCAGGTGCCCGGCCGGGTAAGTCCAAAACACCAGCAAAAACAAAGCTATCACACCCATAGGAGGAACAATGAACCACCAGGAACCGGATTTCAACGTGGAACGTCTGGGCGAGTGCCGCTTCCCCTCTCCCATGCGGGGGGTACGCTTCACCACCGACGGAGAACGTATCCTCTACCACTCCCGCTACCAGGAAATGCGTCCCTTCATCGACAGCGGCAGGGAGCCCCCTTCCATGGAGATGGGCGGTCCGCGGGAACGGATCTTCTTCGACCCGTCCACCATCGCCTGCGGCATCGTCACCTGCGGCGGCCTCTGCCCCGGAACCAACGACGTGATCCGCGCCCTGACCTTGAGCCTCTACCACCACTACGGCGTGCGGCGGGTCTACGGTTTCCGCTACGGCTTCGAGGGTGTGGTGAAGCGCCACGGCCACTCCCCCCTGCTGCTCACCCCCGAGGTGGTGGACCGTATCGGTGAGCTGGGGGGGACGATCCTGGCTTCCTCCCGCGGCCCCCAGGCGCCGTCTGAAATGGTCGACTACCTGGAAGAACTGGGCATAGCCATCCTCTTCACCATCGGCGGCGACGGAACCCTCAAAGGGGCTGCCAAGATCGCCGAAGAGGCGGCCCGGCGGGGCAGGCCCATCAGCGTGATCGGCATACCCAAGACCATCGACAACGACGTATCCTTCCTGCAAAACACCTTCGGTTTCGAAACCGCCGTGGACGAGGCCCACCGGGCCATCTACGCCGCCCACACCGAAGCCACCGGGGCACGCAACGGCATTGGCCTGGTGAAGCTGATGGGACGGGACTCCGGCTTCATTGCCGCCTACTCCACCCTGGTCAACAGCCAGGTCAACTTCTGCCTTGTTCCCGAGGTTCCCTTCACCCTGGCCGGGTTCCTGAAGAGCCTGGAGGAACGTCTGGCCCTGCGCGGCCATGCGGTGATTGCCGTTGCCGAGGGAGCGGGCCAGGAGCTGCTGCCGGCCGCCACGGAGAGTGACGCATCGGGTAACGTCAAACTGGGCGACATCGGCACCTTTCTGCGGGACGCCATCAACGGACACTTCCGCGCCATCGGCACGGAGATCACCCTCAAGTACATCGACCCAAGCTACATCATCCGCAGCCAGCCGGCCAACTCCCACGATTCGGCTTTCTGCCTGCTGCTGGGACACAACGCCGTTCATGCCGGCATGTGCGGCAGGACCTGCATGGTTGTGGGGAACTGGAACCAGCAGTTCACCCATGTCCCCATCAGGCTCGCAACCCACCAGAGGAAGAAGATCGACCCCAAGGGGCGACTCTGGAGCAGCGTCCTGGCATCCACCGGCCAGTCCCGCGAGATAGACTGAGCGCCAGACTGACAGCGGAAGGAAACGATCATGTTTCAACGAGTGCTTCTGGTTGATGCGTCCACCGGTTTTTACCGGACGAGAAAATACGGCTTCGAGCGCTACTTCGGGCCGGTGGATCTGGGCATCCACCTGACCGAGGAGTACCGCAGCCTCAACTTCGGGGTCGGCATCTTCGCCGGCTCCATATTCCCCGGTTCCAACCGACTGGTGGTGACCGGCTTCTCCCCCTGCTGGCAGGGATACTACATCAGCTCCATGGGCGGCGCGGGACTGGTGTTCGACAACCTGGGGATCAACATGCTCAGCCTGGTGGGCAAGGCCACGGTGCCGTCGGTGCTCTACCTGAACCGCAACCACGGCGAGGAGATCGAACTGGAGCTGCTGCCGCTGGATGTGGAGGCGATCTGGAAGAGCGGGAGAGGCGGGGTCTACGGACTCACCGACCATGTCTACAGCATATTCAGCCAGCGCTACGAGAACGACCCGCGCATCCTGGTCGCCGGCCCGGCCAGCCTGCATACCGACATGGGCGGAATCATGTCGGTTCCGATCAGCAAGGGAAAGATCAGCTTCGTGGACACCTGGGCCGGCCGGGGCGGCTTCGGCAGCGCCATGGTCAGAAACCACGGCATCGTGGCCATCATCTACGGCGGCACGGTGGTGAACGAGGACTTCCGCGACAGGAAGGTGGCAGACGAGTGGTTCAGGGACAAGTACAACCTGCGCCTGACGGAAAAGGACCTGGAGGCCACCCGCAAGTACCGATTCGACGAGAAGCTGAACACCGGCGGCACCCTGGGGGTAAACTACGCCACCATGGGGGGCAGGATCATGGCTTTCAACTACCGCACCATCCACTGGACCGAGGACGAGCGCCTGGCCCTGCACCGTAATCTGGTGCTGAACCACTACCTGAAGCAGTTCAACGATGAGACCATCACCACCAAGCAGCAGGCCACCTGCGGCGAGCCGTGCATGGCGGTGTGCAAGAAGATGAACGGCATCTACAAGAAGGACTACGAACCGTACCAGACCATGGGACCGCTATGCGGCATTTTCGACCAGCGGGCGGCGGAGAGGCTCAACCACCACTGCGACGCCATGGGTATCGATGCCATCTCCGGCGGCGGGGTGCTGGCCTGGCTGATGGACCTCCTGGACGAGGGGCTGCTCACCAGGGAGGAGCTGAGGGTCACCCGCCTCCCCCGCTGGGACACGGCAACCTTCGACCTGGTCAACGACTCCCTGCACAACGCCGAGCTGGGCTGCGAACTGATCGACGCCATCCTGGAGCGGCGCGGCATCCTGGATTTCCGCGAGGGGGTGCGCAAGTGGAGCCGGATACATTCGCGCCTGAAGGGCACGGCGCTGCACGACCGCATGGTATACATCGCCTTCAGCAGGCGGGGGTGAATGGTCCCCAACCAGTACTGGGTCTCCGGCGCGCTGGTGCCCATGGCCATCATGGGCAAATACTACATGATCTACAGCTTCGACTTCATCCCCCCCCGCACCTTGGGCAGGATGTGCGCCGACCGGATGAAGCAGGAGCTGATTCTGGACAACCTGGGGGTCTGCCGCTTCCACCGCGCATGGGCCGAGGAACTGCTCCCCGAGATCATGGACTCCCTGCACCACTGCAAAGAGCGCTTTCTGCGCTCCATCCACGTACTGGCCAGCCGCCTGGACAGCCGCAACAGCCCCATATTTTGGGAGTCCGACCGCAATATCGACTATCTGCACACCTTCCTGAAACGGAAACGTGAGGTCGACAACGACGACCGCCCCGAGCTCTTGGAGTGGCTGGAACGGTTCGAGCACAACCGACTGGAGGCCGCCCGGGACTTCTGGTACGAATCCCTCAAGGGGATCAACGAGAGCCTGCGAGAGTTCTTCTGATCACTGCCGTGACCCGTAACGGGTGACTGGTCACCAGTTACGAGCCACCAGTCACGCTTTTTCCCCTCCCCGATTGACTTTACCCTCCCCACGATGCTATCAAGGACAATTCAGTCCACGTCCGGCAAAGCCACCCGCCGGATCACGATTCATTTCCTCCCAAGGAGTAACTCAGTGCCTCACCGAAGCTTTCACAGCCGCCTCTTCGCCTTTATCGCCCGGCATCCCCGCCTGATACTGGGAGTGGCGCTGCTGCTCTCCGTCATTTCGGTCATCTACACCAAACAGAACATGGAGTTCCTCACCGGCCGCGACGACCTGATGCCCAGGAACGCTGCCTTCCAGGTGGACTACCGCGCCTACCGCCAGGAGTTCGGCGACCAAGAAGAGGTGGTCATCGTGGTGGAGTCGGACGACGCCGAACTGTCCACCCGCTGCGCTGACGCCATCTACCAGCGACTCTCCCGTGAAAAGGGGGTCTATCGCGAGCTGTTCTATCCCGGCGGCCTGCCCTATTTCCGCAAGAATGGCCTTTTGTTCATGCCGCTGGAGGAGATCAGGAACCTGCGCTCCACCCTGACCATGGCTGCGCCGGTGCTGAAAGACCTGGCCGCCTCCCCCACGGTGCAGACACTGTTCACCAGCCTGACCAGCCAGATCGACGTCTACCTGGCGACCGGCGACCAAGATTCCCTGAAGAGTCTGACCTTTATGCTCACTACCCTCGACAAGGGCTTCAAGGCCTTCGACGGGAAGTCCAGTGGCCTGAGCATGGACTCGTTTCTCAAGGGGAGCACTGACGGCAAGGGTTCCCTGCTGGAGAGCGCCGGCAAACAGCAGGTGATCACCATCCTGCCGGTCAAGGAGCAGGGAAGCTTCGTGCCGGCTGAGAAGGCCATCACCACCACCCGCGCCATACTGCGCCAGGTCATGGCCAGACCGGATTTCAAGGGGATCAACGCCGGCCTGACCGGCGTTCCGGTGCTGGAGTACGAGGAGATGGCAACCAGCCAGCACGACATCGCCATCGCCACGGTGCTGTCCCTGTCGCTGACCGTGGTCCTGCTGCTGTTCGCCTTCCGCGGGCTCTTGAACGTGATCAGCGCCATGGTGTCGCTGATCGTGGGCATCTGCCTCTCCTTCGGTTTTGCCACGGCCGTGATCGGCCACCTCAACATCCTCTCCATGGTTTTCGCCATCATGCTGATCGGCCTGGGTATCGAGTACGGCATCCAGGTGGTGCTGCGCTACCAGGAGGAACTGAGGGGCGGCGCCGACGGCATGCAGGCAATCGAGACCGGCCTGGGGGCAAACATGCGCTCCATCGTCATGGCTGCCGCCACCGTTGCCCTGGCCTTTGCCACCTTTGCCTTCACCGATTTCAAGGGGATCGCCGAACTGGGCATCATCGCCGCCGGTGGGGTAGTGATCTGCGTCCTGGCCACCTTCAGCGTACTGCCGGCCATGCTGATCCTGCTGGAGCGTTTCAGGAAACCGGCAAAGCCCTACCTGGCCGTTCCGGACGGCGACCGGGAGGTCCAAGTGGCCGGGCGCCCGCTGTTCCGTGCCCTGCTGGACCGGCCGCGCATGGTTGCCGGCATGACCCTGCTGCTGTCGCTCATCTGCGTCTATCCCGCCATCGACACCCGGTTCGACTACAACCTGATGAACCTGCAGGCCAAGGGGTTGCAGTCGGTGGAATACGCTTACAAGCTGATGCGAAGCAAGGAGAACTCCGGCTATTTCGCCGTGGTCATGGCCAAAGACCGGCAGGAGGCGCAGCAGCTTACCCGACGGCTGGAGCAACTCCCCAGCGTGGACCACGTGGTCAGCCTGGATGCCCTGGTTCCCGACCAGCAGGAGGCCAAGCTGGCCGAGCTGGCGGAACTGAAGAGGGTCATGGACCAGGTCAGGCCGGTCCCCTACGAGGAAAACCTGGCCCTGATGGAGCTGCCCATGGTATTCGAGAACTTCCACGACCGGGTGGCGAAGTTGAAGCAGGCCCTGGAGAAAGCCGGGGCAGCGGAAGCACGACCGGTGGCCGCCTTCCTGACAACATTGGACGGCTTCTTCGCCTCCCTGGAAAAGGAGAAGGACAGGAATGCCGTGTCCATGCTGCGTGATTTTCAGGGGGGGATGTTCGCCCAGCTGCCGGACAAACTGGCCATGATGAAGGAGAGCCTGGAGGCTGCGCCGGTGGGAGAGGCGGATGTGCCGGCCCAGTTGAAGCAACGCTTCGTGGGCACAAGCGGCAAATTGCTACTGCAGGTGGCGCCCAGGAAGGAGATCTTCGAGCACAAACCGCTGTCCGAATTCGTCAGCCAGGTCAAGAGCGTGGTTCCCAACGCCACCGGCGAGCCGGTCATGGTCTACGAATCACTGACCGTGCTGCGCGACTCCTACCTGCGGGCCTTTGCCTACGCCTTCATCGGCATCGCCGTGATCCTGCTGATCAACTTCAAGAGCATCCGCTTCGCGCTGCTGGGCACCCTGCCGCTCGTGGCAGGCCTGCTGCTGATGGTGGGGGGAATGTGGCTGGCGGGAGTCAGCTTCAACTCGGCCAATATCATCGTGCTGCCACTGATCCTTGGGGTGGGGATCGACTCGGCCATCTACATCATCAACCGCTACCGCCAGGGGAACGAGTCCCCGGCCCAGGTGGCGCTGAGCAGCGCCGGCATCGGCGTGTTCCTCAACGCCCTGACGATCCTGTTCAGTTTCGGCGCCCTGATGGTTGCCCACCACCAGGGGGTATTCAGCATCGGCGCGGTCATGTCCCTGGGCATGGTTGCCAGCGTAGCTGTCTTCCTGGTCTTCCTGCCCGCCCTGCTCTGCCTGTGGGGTAAACGGTAACAGCCCTCTGCCCGGAATGCATCCGCAACGCGAGGGAGCGGACAGCATAATAGTAAAGAATAGCAATACCGCACAGCCCCGTTTCCGCCATGGAAGCGGGGCTGTGCGCTTCAGGAGAGGCACGGAAGAATTGAAGAATTGAAAGAGGTGATGCATGCTTTCAGTCCTTGCCAGCACAGAGCGGCACGTTCAAATCATCAATGCCTGGCTTCTGCATCCGCACCAAAAACCATCTGCTGCTTCCTGCGGGGGAGGACATCGTCTGGATGAACCGGGGTTCATCTCCTTGGGGAACTACGGACAAAGCCACCCGTATCGTGGGGACCGATGCGCAGGCTGGCTGTAGCGATGAAGATTTCGCGCAGAAAGATGATGAGTCCCAACACCAGAAAGAGCATGGCCAGAATGAAGAGCAGTGCGATGGGTATGGACATGTTGAACAGAAACAGGTTGCCCAGAAAGAGAACGGCAATGACGGTGCAGACCACGATCGCGGCCGCGGTGCAGAGGGTGATGGCCACATTGATGAGATTTGCCCGATGGGAAAGGGTGCCGAGGTCACGATGGAGTGCGGCGAGGCACTCCTCCGCGGCACTTTCAAGCCTCCCCTCCAGCAACCGGGCGCGGTCGATCACGCGCGCCAGCCGACCCGCCATCACGCTCATCATGGCGCCAATGGCCGTGAGCAGAAAAGCCGGTGCCACGGCCAGCTGAATGACGTGCGATGTGGTTCCGATATCACTGAAATCTGCCACGGTTGCCCTCCCCTCAGGTTCTCCCCGTGACCATATCCCGGCCGACTCCGACAAGCCACATGCGCGGGCTCACGTCAGGGGTGGTTAATTTTCTTGGAGATGCAGTGCACTGCGTTTCCGCAGAGGATACCGGCAGAGCGTCACGGCGCTGTCACGTTCACCACCTGACTCGCCTCGTCGTCCGGGTTGACCACCTGGATGCGCAACTCCTTGCTGGTGGACGAATAGGGATGGCGCTGATAAATCAGTTTGCCGCAGTCACCATAGATCAACCGCTCCCGGTTTCCGTTACCCACCCCCACTTTTCCACCGATGCGCTGTCCATCCACATAGATCGACGCTCCCTGCTGGAAGTTCTTCCCCTCGATGATCAGTTCGTAGTAGTTGACGTGCTCGCTTCCCATGGTGACCTGGCTGATCTCCGGCCTGGTTTCGATGGTCAGTGCCATGGGCTGGGAGAGGGAATCGGGCGGATTCTTGACCACGATTTGATGCAGGCCTCCCGATACCGCTGGAACAGTGAAGGAGATGGCCTCGGGGGAGACGAACCTGCTCCTGATGCCGGCGCCGTCGAAGAGCAGCAGAGAGCTTTCGGTGAAGCTGCGTCCCTGGGCCAGCACCTCACGCTCCCTCCCCTGGGAGCAGGCGCCGATCTGGTCGGGAGAGAGCCCGCTCAGCACGGGACGCAGCGGCAGGATGGAAAAGTTATAGGGACGGCTGCTGACGCCATCCGCCCGCTTCAGGTAGAGCACATACAGGCCAGGCTGCAGCCGGGCAGGCACGGTGAATTCCACCAGCTTCCCGTCGCTGACCCTGGCGGGAATCTCCACGCTGCCCAGAAACGCGCTGATCTCGCTACCAAAGCCCGATCCGCTCATCAGCACCCTCCCCCCCGGTTCGGCCTGGGCAGGTATGATGCTGAGGATGCTGATGGCAGGGCTGCCTGTGGGGGCGGTCGCGGAAGCCATACGTCGGGGGCGTTCGGCAGCAAGCGCCGTGGTTGTCAGGGGAAGAGCCAGGAGAACAAGCAGAACGAAAAATGCGCGTATCATTGTCCCTCTCCTTTGAAGCTGAACATGGAAGAGCCGCATCCAGTGCAAAGCGCGGCACCGGACCGGTTCCGATCTTTCAGTGTAGCAGAAATCCTCCGCCCCCACTTCAAACCATCGGCAGAGCTCCCCACAATGGCAGAAGAGCAGTGAGCAAACAGACAGGGGTGCCATAGAGCAAGACAGCCGGGATGCAAGAAGGATGATCAGTTCCTGATGCTCATGGTCAGCCAGAGGCCGCCCAGGATGAACAGGAAGTTGGCGCCCCAGGCAGCCACCAGCGGCGGCAGGACGCCGCTGCGGCCATAGGAGAGCAGCACGGCGTTGACCACGAAGTAGGCAAAGCCGATGGTCACGCTGGCCCCGACTCCCATGGCCACTCCCCCGGATCTGCTCCCCCGCAGGGCAAAGGGGATGCCGAGGATGACCATGACCAGGGCCGAAAGGGGCGCCGCGAACTTGGTGTGCATCATGGTCCGGTACTTGAAGTCCTCATAGCCCCCCTTGCGCAGATTGTCCGCATATTCCCGCAACTTGCCGAAACTGAGGTTATCGGCGTTCTTGTCCAGCACCCGCAGGTCGTCGACTTTCAGGTTCAGATCGATGGAGCGGGTGGGAAGTTTCCTGACCACAACTCCCTCTCCCGCGGTGAACTCCTTCAGCTCCACCCCGCGCAACAGCCAGCTCTCACCCCGCAATTCCGCGCTTTCAGCATCCAGGCGGCTGAGCGGGTTCGTGTACTGATCGAGGCTCCAGACGACAACCCCTCTGAGAACCTGGCTTCGCGGGTCAAAGAGCCGGGCCTGCATGATCCGGTTATCCGACCTGAACCAGATGTTGTTCCTCTTGAAAACCGCGCTCCCCGCCTGTTTCTTGATGTCGACCCTCTCGATGCGGGACATGCGCTCATAGCTGTCGGGAACAATCAGCTCGGCATTGACCAAGAGCAGCAGACTCACCCCTCCGCCCAGCAGCAGCATGGGCAGCGAGATGCGCGGCAGGCTGATGCCGCAGCTGCGCATGGCGACGATCTCGCTGCTGCGGGTGAGCAGGCCCAGAGTCAGCAGGGTCGCCATCAGCACGGAGAAGGCGGCTGTCTGGCCGATCATCTCCGGCAGCTTCCAGGCAAAGAAACGAGCGATATCCACCAGGGCGCCCTGTACGCGCAGAAAGCGGGGAATCCGCTCCATCATGTCCAGCACCAGATAGATGGAGAGGAAACTCCCCTGGCAGAGCAGCAGCAGCCGCAGCCAGGTCATGGCAATATACCGGTCGATGATCGTCATATCAGGGACTCCTGCGCAGCAGACCGCGCAGCTTTTCCACGGAAGGAAGCGTGAGACTCCGCTCCTGGGAGGCCAGCCTGAGCAGCACCCAGCCCAGCACCAGAAAGACCATGTTGGGAATCCAGAGTGCCAGTGGTGCGGGGAAACTGCCCTTTTCCGCCATGGTGCCCAACAGGGACAGCAGGATGTAGTAGGCCAGCAGGACCCCGATGCTGATGGCAAAGCCGAAGGACCTGGCCGAGCGGCGGTTCTGCAGTCCCAGCGGCACGGCCAGCACGGCAAAGACCAGCGAGGCGAAGGGGAGCGCGAAGCGGCTGTGCATCTCCGTCGCCATCTTCTTGCGCAGTTTCGGCTGCGTGGAGGGACTGGCGATGGAGCGGTGCAGTTCCGTCACGGTCATCTCCCGCGGGGCGCGGGTAACGGTGTCCGTGCCGCCAGGAGCAGCGATGTTCATGACATACTCGGCGAAATGAATCAGCCGGTACTCCCCCCCCCTCCCCTGGGCGTGAATACTGCCGCTCCTCAGAATCAGCCGGACATCACGGGGATTTGCGCCCCCCGCCACCAGGCCGCTGGAGGCGAAGATGGTCAGGGGACGGGAAGCGTTGCGCTCATCGTTGATGACCACACCGGAAAGGGTGTGGCGCTCTTCATCGTAATGATCGGTATAGAGCACGATGCCGGGGATGTCGTCCCAGAAAACCTTCTCCCTGATGGTGGAGGAGACGTTCTGGCTGAGCATGTCGAAGCTCATGGCGGCAAAGGCGCGATTTCCCCACGGCACCCCCACCACCCCGGCATACAGGCCCAGCGTGGCTGCCACCAGGGCGCAGAGCAGAACCGGCGGCATGATCTGCACAAGGCTGATGCCGCAGGCCTTCATGACCGTTATCTCGCTGTCCGCGGAGAGGCGGCCGAAGGTGAGCAGCACCGCCAGCAGGAATGCCATGGGGATGGTGTAGACCAGAAAGGACGGCATCAGGCAGATGATCATCCGGCCCATGTCAGCCAGTGCAACGCCGCGGGAGATGACCATCTCGGTCAGCTTGATCATGCGTCCCATCAGCAGTACCAGCGTGAAGATGCCCAGCCCCAAAAGGAACAGGCTGGTGATCTCACGGATGATGGAGAGGTAGAGGGTGCGTTTCATGGGGGGCAATGATACATGAGTGGCAATGGGGTGTAAAGGAAACAGGCATGCCCCACGAAGCGACAGACGCAGCGGAGCAAAGCGCACGTTTCAAGGTTCGAGGAAGGGATCGTGGACAGGTGCTACTGCAGGGGGATGTGGAATAGAACGGCAGCCACGGCCAGCCCGCCCATGACGAGCCCTACCGAACAGCACGCTCAGCCGTGCAGCGTTCAGGCAGCCAGACTTCCCGCCTGCCTGTTTCATTCAGCTACCGCCCCTCTACTCAATCTCCACCCACACCGGACAGTGGTCAGAGGGTTTCGCCATGGAGCGGATGTCGTAATCGATGCCCGCCGCGCGGCAGCGCGCAAGCAGAGATCGGGTGAGCAGGATGTGGTCGATGCGCAGTCCTCGTTTGGGCTCCCCCTCGAAACCGCGGCTACGGTAATCGAACCAGCTGAAGCGGTCCGCCACTGCGGGGTTGAGTTCGCGGAAGGAGTCGTGCAGTCCCCACTCTATCAGGCACTCAAACCAGAGTCGCTCCTCGGGGAGGAAACAGCACTTGCCGCTCTTCAGCCAGCGCTTGACATTATCGGTGCCGATACCAAGGTCCATATCCCGGGGAGCCACGTTGAAATCGCCCAGCACCACCAGGGGGGTGGCGGGATCGCACTCCCCTTGCAGGTGACCGAGCAGTTCGGCGTAGAAGCGCTGCTTTGCCGGGAACTTGACAGCATGGTCGCGGTTCTCACCCTGGGGGAAGTAGCCGTTGATCACCCGCACCGGCGTTCCGTCACTTAAGGGTATGGTTGCGGCGATGAAGCGCTTCTGGGCCTCGTCCCCATCGCCCGGCAGTCCTAACTGCACGTCCTGAAGAGGGAGGCGCGAAAGCAACGCCACTCCGTAGTGGGTCTTCTGGCCATGGAAGACAACGTGGTACCCCAGCGACTGGACAGCATCCACGGGAAACTCCTCGTCCCGCACCTTGGTCTCCTGCAGGGCGATGATCTCAGGTCGCTGGGCATTGATCAGCGCCTCCAGTTGGTGGAGGCGCGAGCGCAGGCCATTGACGTTAAAGGACACAATTTTCATTCGTTTTCACCCACCCTCTTGACGTTCAAAAACAGCGCCCCTGTCCGCACGTTGATTCGGACAGGGGCGCTGTGTGTTTCACAGGCTCTCTACGAATAGCTGCAGTGCCTACAATCCCGTCATCACCCAGTGGAAGATATTGGGGAGCAGCATGAACAGTGCCAGGGCCAGGGTACCCAGGAGCGCTCCGCCCCAGGTCCAGCAGAGGCAGGTGGCGTTGGCTGGCTGCTCCACGGTTTCGGCGTCGGAGCGGAACATCCGCAGCACCACGCCCAGGTAGAAGAAGGTGCCGATGTAGCTGGCAACGAAGGCCAGGACGGCGACGGTCAGGTGACCGGAGGCGATGACGGTCTTGAAGACGAAGAACTTGGCCAGGAAGCCTGGCAGCGGCGGGATGCCGGCCAGGGAGAGTACGCACAGGGAAAGCAGGATGGCGGCCACCGGCTTCTTCCTGAAGATGCCGTTCAGGTTGTCCAGGTTGTCGTCCTCGCCGCTCAAGATGCTGAAGCAGGCGCAGGCGGTGATGGTGGTGACGGCGTAGACGGCCACGTAGTACAGAAGCGCCTCGGTTCTGGCTCCGGTGTTGTCAACCAGGGCGAACATCATGTAGCCGGCGTGGGAGATGGAGGAGTAGGCCAGCATCTTCTTGAAGGCGGTCTGGTGGATGGCGGTGATGTTGCCGTAGAACATGGAGAGCATGGAGAGGAGCGCAATCACGGTGACCGCTTCCGGGTTGAGTACGGCGTTGCCCAGGATGCGCACCAGGCCCAGCACCACGGCGGCCTTGACGATGGAGGCCAGGAAAGCCGTTACCGGCAGACGGGCGCTGGAGTAGGCGTCGGGTGCCCAGCCGTGGAAGGGGAACACGGAGGCTTTCAGGAAGAAGCCAGAGAGGATCATGACGCTGGCGGCCAGGTTCTGCACGCCGCCGGTGGCGACGGCTGCGGTGAAGGAACTGATGTTCAGGTTGCCGGTAGAGCCGTACACCAAGGAGAGTCCGAACAGGACCAGTGCCGTGGCCACGGAGGAGAGCAGGAGATACTTGATGGAGCCTTCGGAGGCGGTTGATTTGCCGTTATTCAGGACCATCAGGGCGAAGCCGGGGAGCGAGAGGATCTCGATGCCCATGAAGAGCGAGATGAAGCCGGCGCTGTCCAGGATGATCATGGCGCCCAGAAGCGATGAGGCGATGAGGATCCAGTATTTGTGCCCCGCTTCGCTGGAGAGGGAGTAGACCCCCAGGATGGCGCCGCAGCTTACGATGATCAGGCGGCCGATCTCGGAGAAGCGGTCGATGCGGATCTCATTCATGACGATGTCGGCAGTGTACCCGGTTTGAAGCTGCATGACCAGGACGCCGGCGCCGGCCAGGAGCGAGGCGATGAACAGGGCGCTGCCGGCACGCTTGTCAACGCTGAGTATCTCCAGCAGCATGAGGACCAGGATCAGGCCCAAGAGGATGTGTTCCGGCAGAAGGCCGTACAGAAGATCAGTGGCCATTGGCGCCTCCCTTGACAGATGGTGTGGGCGCCGCGGGTGACGCCGCCGGTTGTGCCGCCGCCGGTTGGATCTGGGCGTTTGCCGGCTGGGTGCCAAGCGCGCTTACCGCGGTGGTTACCTTGTTCATGATCGGCATGGGGTTGACGCCGATCCAGATGATCATGACAAGCAGCGGGATGAAGCCGATCCCTTCCATGAGGCTCATGTCCTTGACCCCTACCCCCTCTTTGGTCTGGCCGTAGAGGATGGCCCGGCCGAAGCGCAGCATGTAGGTTGCGCCAAGCACCATGCCGGTGGAGGCCAGAAGCACGCTGGTGAGCATGGTGGCTCCCTGGTTGGCCTGCAGGGCGGCGATGCCCTGCTGGAAGGCGCCGAACAGGATCAGGAATTCGGAGGTGAAGCCGCTGGTCAAGGGCAGCGCGACGGAGGCCAGGATGAAGAGCATGAGCATGACCGCAAGCCTTGGCGCATGGGTGGAAAGGGCGGTCAGGTTCAGGTACTCCCTGCCCAGGCGCAGTTCCAGAAGTCCCAGGAGCAGGAACAGGCCGGCAACGGCGACGCCGTGGCTCAAGATCTGGAACAGGGCACCGTGGATGGCGGCCTGGTGGAAGCTGAAGATGCCCAGGACGATGTAGCCCATGTGGGACAGGGACGAGAAGGCGACCAGCTTCTTGAAGTCGGTCTGTTTCAGGGCGATGATGGCGCCGTAGAGGATGCTGATCACGGCAAAGAGCATGACCGTGGGTCCGAAGGCCCGGGCAACGTCGGGGCACAAGGGTAAGGCCAGTTTGATGATGCCGAAGGCGCCCATCTTGGACAGGGCGCCGGCCATGAGGGCGGTGCCTGCCGGAGGAGCTTCGTAATAGGCCAAGGGCAGCCAGGAGTGGAACGGGAACAGCGGGCACTTGATGGCGCAGGCCAGCATGACGGCGATGAAGACGAACAGCTGCGTGTTCCAGTCAAGTTTCAGGGCCATGAGATGTGCGAATTCGAAGTTCCAGGCACCTGTCTGGTTCAGGCTCTCCATGCCCATCATGATGACGGCGGCCAGAAAGAGGATACTGCCTGCCATGGTGTACATGAAGAAGGTGAAGGCGGCGGAGCGCTTGTTCTCACCGCCAAAGGCAAGGACGATGATGAACATGGGGATCAGGACCACTTCCCAGAAGACGAAGAAGAGCATCAGGTTCTGGGCCAGGAAGGTGCCGAGAAGGGTCGCCTCCAGGAAGAGCGCCATGGCGACAAACAGGTTGTTCTGGGTCTCCGGCCGTTTCCAGCAGCAGCCCAGCACCACCGGGAAGAGCAGTCCGGTGAGAAGCAGCAGGTAGATGTTCAGGCCATCCACGGCCAGGTGGAAGTTGATGCCAAGGCTCCCCACCCAGGGGATGTTCAGGTCAAGCAGGGAGGCGGGCAGGCAGGGGGTGCCGAAGCCGGCGAAGATGCCGCCTGCCATGACCAGCACAGCCAGCATGCAGAGCATGCCCCACATGCGGGCGATTTTACCGTTTTCGCTTGCGGGCAGAAACGGTACGGCCAGGGCGCCCACCAGCGGCAGGCAGAACAGGGCGAGGATTAGAAGACCGTTGCTAGGCATTGGCCACCCCCCACCAGATGATCAGGGCCAGCCCGGCCAGGGCGTAGAGCACATAGGCCTGGACGTTGCCGCTCTGCATGCGGGAGAGGAGGTTGGCGCTGTAGCGCGCTGTGGCTCCTGCTTTGACGATGGTGACGTAGTTCAAGAGTTTCTCCGCTATGTTGTAGAGTACTGAGTCCGATAGCGTGTCCAGGGATTTGACGATGACTTTCTCGTAGATGGCGTCGAAGTAGTATCCCTGGCTGATGGTAGTGTAGATGCAGCCGGCTTTCTTCTTGATGGCTTCGGGCAGGGCCGGGTTCAGGCCGTAGAAGACCCATGCCAGGAAGATGCCGCCCAGGGCGATGGCGATGGAGATACCCATGAACATGAGTTCGGTCTGGTGGGTGACGCCCGCTTTCAGGGCGTGGTGACCGAAGACCGGTTCAAGGAAGCTGAAGAAGGGGGAGCCGAAGCCAAACTTGTCGGCCAGTACCTGGGGCAGGCCGATGAAGCCGGCAGCGACGGAGCTTACGCCTAAGATGATCAGGACGATGGCCATGCTGAAGGGGGGCTCGTGGATGCCGTGTTTCAGTTTCGCGGGCACGTTGTCTTGACCAAAGAAGGTCATGATGATGGCCCGGAACATGTAGAAGGAGGTCATGCCGGCGGCGACTGCGCCCACCAGCCACAGGGCGGTGGAGCCGCCGTGGGCCGAGGCAAAGGCGCTCCAGAGGATCTCGTCCTTGGAGAAGAAGCCGGCAAAGGGGGGCACGCCGCACAGGGCCAGGCTGCCCGCCAGGAAGGTGACAAAGGTGAGGGGCATCTTCTTGGCCAGGCCGCCCATTTTCCTCATGTCTTCTTCGCCGTGCAGGGCGTGCAGGACGGCGCCGGCGCCGAGGAACAGGCAGGCTTTGAAGAAGGCATGGCTGTACAGGTGGAACATGGCGGCGGAGAAGGAGCCCAGGCCGCAGGCCATGAACATGTAGCCGATCTGGCTCATGGTGGAGTAGGCCAGCACTTTCTTCAGGTTGTACTGGGTGAGACCCATGGTGGCGCCCACAAAGGCGGTGAGTGCCCCGCCCCACATGACGACCTGCATGGCGCCGGGGGCCTGCAAGAGGACACCGTTCATGCGGGAGAGGAGATACACGCCGGCGGTGACCATGGTGGCGGCGTGGATCAGGGCCGAGACCGGGGTGGGGCCGGCCATGGCGTCGGGCAGCCAGACATGGAGCGGAATCTGGGCCGATTTGCCGCAGGCGCCGATCAAGAGCAGGATCCCGATCAGGTTCATGGTGGAGACCGGAAGCCCGGCCGTACCGAAGTAGGCGTTTATCCCCTGGAAGTCAAGGGTGTGGGAGTAGGAGAAGATCAGAAGCGCGGCCAGGACAAAGCCGGTGTCGCCTACGCGGTTGACGATGAAGGCTTTCATGCCGGCGGCGGATTTCTCGTCGTCCTGGTACCAGAAGCCGATGAGCAGGTAGGAGGCCAGACCCACCCCTTCCCAGCCGGCGAAGAGCATGATCATGTTCTTGCCCAGGACCAGCATGAGCATGAAGAACAAAAACAGGTTCAGGTACGCGAAGTAGCGCGGCTGGTCTTCGTCATGGGACATGTAGCCCACGGAGTACAGGTGGATCAGGGTACCGACCCCGGTGACCACCAGGCACATGACGGCGGAGGCCTGGTCCAGGTAGAAGGCCACGTCCACGTTGAGCGGATCCAGGGCCACCCAGGTGTAGAGGGTCTCGGCTATGGGCTGGCCCGTGGCGACGAGGCTACTGTACAGGACCAGCGTGACCAGGAAGGAGAGCGCAGGCAGCCCGCAGGCGATGGTGGAGACCACCCAGCGGGGAAGACGGTTGCCGAAGAGGCCGTTGAACAAAAAGCCCAACAACGGCAGGAGCGGTATGAGCGTCAGTTTGATCATTGCCTACCCTTTCAGTTCCTGGTGTGCGCCCAGATCCAGTGAACCGCGGCGTTTGACAAGCAGTACGACGATGGCCATGGCCAGGGCGATTTCGCAGGATGCGGCGACGTAGATGAAGAAGGTCATGGCGATGCCCGGCAGGGTCTGGCTTCTGACGGCGAAGCCGACGAAGCTTAACACAACGGCGTTGAGCAGGATTTCCAGGCACATCATGACCACCAGCAGGTTGCGGCGAAGGACGACTCCCAGAAGACCCAGGGAGAAGATGAGTCCCGCAAGGGTAGTCAGGAATTGATACCGATCCATTAGAGCCCCTCCTTGACCGCGGTCCAGGCGGCGACGACGCCGATCAGGAGCAGCACGGTGGCAAGTTCGAAGTGAAACCAGTAGTACTTCATGAACGAAAGCGAAAAGGCGGCGAAGGTGAAGGGGTCGACGGCCGGCGCGGCAGCGGCGGGCTGCGCGGGCAGGTAGCCGATGGCGGCCCAGACAACGGCGGCGAAGCCCAAGCCAACCACGACAGCCGGGACGATCTTCCGGGCATAGGGGTGGCGGTAGGAGTCGTCGCGGTCGTCAAGCAGCATGATGGTGTAGACCATGAAGACCATGACGGCGCCGACGTAGATCAGGACCTGGAACATGGCGATGACATGGGCGCCAAGGGCGGCGTAGATGCCGGCAAGGCAGATCATGTGGCTGACCAGGGCCAGGGCGCAGCGCATGGGCTGACGCAGTGTCAGGACCAGAGCGGCGAAGATGACCGCCAGCAGACTGAAGAAGGCGATGAAGACGTCGATCACGGATGAACCTCCTGATGGGCCTGACCGGAGCCGGGGTAGCTCTTGGCCGCGTCACTCGCAGGCTGCCAGTTCATGAGCAGGTCCTGGGTGGCCCACATGTTCTCCCGGTCGAAGCCGGGGAAGTTGGGCGTGTCCTTGGACATGCGGATGGCGTCTTCGGGGCAGGCTTCGACACAGAAACCGCAGAAGATGCAGCGCGAGTAGTCGATCTCGAACCGGTCCGGGGACTTGGGGTGGAACGGGTCGTTAAAGTCGGCGGCGGACTGGATCTCGATGCAGTAGGCAGGGCAGACCGTGGCGCACATGTTGCACGATACGCACTGTACCTTGCCGTCGGCACGCGTGGTCAGGAGGTGCCGGCCCCGGTTGGCGCTGGAGTAGTCGGCCCGCAGTTCTTCCGGATAGTAGGCGGTTAAGGCACCCTTGCGGAAGGTGAGCCATTTCCACATGTTGCCGAAGAAGACCGATCCGGTGATGCAGAGCCCGCGGATCACCTCGAAGATGTAGAGGCGATCCCACAGATCCATGGTTGGCTTATTCCAGTACTCTTTCTTCATATCATCCTTTCAGCGTGAACCAGCGGACACATGCCGTGGCAACGAGGTTCAGGGCGGCCAGGGGAAGCAGGAACTTCCAGCCGAATCGCATGAGCTGGTCATAGCGGAAACGGGGCACGGACCAGCGAATCTGGATCTGGAAGCAGCCGATCAGGAATACCTTCACCAGGAAGGTGACTATCTGCACAAGGACAACAGTTGCATGGGACAGGGCGATGGTTTTGCCCATGGGGAGCACGAACCCGGCGTCGGTTAAGTACGGCAGGTTGTAGCCGCCCAGAAAGACGGTGACCAGAAGCGCCGAGACGACGACGATCTCGATGAATTCACTGAGCATGAAGATACCCATCTTCATGGCGGTGTATTCGGTGAAGTAGCCGGAAACCAGTTCCGATTCACATTCCGGAAGGTCGAAGGGGACGCGTTTGTTCTCGGCGATGCAGGCGGTGAGGAACAGCACAAAGGCCAGGGGCTGCAGGATGATGCCCCAGGCGGGAAGTACGCCGAAGAGCAGGCCCGACTGCCAGACCACCATGTCGTTGAGATCCAGGGTGCCGTAGGTGACCACCAGGCTGATTAAAGCCAGACCCATGGAGACTTCGTAGGAGATCATCTGCGAGGCGGCGCGGGCGGCGCCCAGCAGGGAGAATTTGTTGTTGGAGGACCAGCCGGCCAGCATGGTGCCCAGGATGCCGATGCCGGAGATGGCCAGGATCACCAGGATGCCGGCGTCAAGTCGGGCTACCTGCATGACATAGCTCTTGTCCCCGAAGAAGTTGACCATGATCTGGGAGAGCTGGGGGAAGCTGGCCGGGTCGATCAGTTTGCCCGGGACAAGCGTCCCGCCGAAGGGGATGGCGGAGAAGACCAGGAGCACCGGGGCGAGGGCCAGCCAGGGGGCCAGGTTGTAGCAGAAGCGGTCGTAGGTGGTGGGGGTGAAGTTCTCCTTTAAGAGCATCTTGCTGCCGTCGGCGATACCGTGGATGAGGCCCCAGGCAACGATCTTGACGTTGGTGAAGGGGATGCGCAGGTAGCAGCGGTTGGCGCCGATGCGGTCGGCCATGATGGCCGACTGCTTGCGCTCCACCCAGGTGAAGATGGTGGCGACGCCGGCCATGACGGCGATGGCGTAGCCCATGAAGATGAGGTAGACGATCAGGTCCTGTATCATGCGAGCCTCCCGAACAGTTCGCCGGCATGCTGGACCAGCTCCGGTTTGTCGAACACTTTGTCAAAACAGTTCGCCGTGCCTTCGAAGTTGGTGAAGCTCCCGCTCCGCTCCATGAAGGTGGAGATGGGGATCAGGATGTCGGCGTTTTTGTCCTGGGCGTTCTCAAAGGAGGACAGCTGGATGACGGTGGCGCTGCCCAGGTCGGAGAGTCTGACCCCTTCGCCCCAGACGATGACCAGGTCGTGGCCGGCCTGGCTGTAGGCCTGGCTACCGAACAGGTCTGCCACGCCTCTGCTGTTGGGGTTCTTGTCACCCTTGATCAGGACGTTGTCTTCGACGATCTCCCCTTTCTCGGGGCCTGCGTCCTGGCGGGTGTAGACGGTGAAGCGCTCGCCCAGGTGCTGTTTGAAGGCGGCCAGCTCTTCGTTGGAGGCCCACGCCGAGACCAGGATGGCCGGGCTCGATGCCTGGGAGATGAGCCGTTTGGCTTCGCCGATGGTTTCTTCCAGGCCGACGAAGGCGCCGTGCACCAGGGGACGCAGCGCCCTGGGGCGTTTCATGAGTTCTTTGGGCAGGTCGAAGCCTTTGTTGCAGATCCAGGGACCGTTGATCTCCGGGTTGTCGCACGGCGTGACCCTATAGACCATGCGGTTTTTCTCTTCGCCCAGGGCGCGCAGATGCCAGTGGTGGGCCCGTTTCCAGATGTTGATGCTGCAGCCCCTGGCGCAGCCGGGACAGACGGAACGAACCGGCTCCAGGTACCAGACCCGGCTCTTGTAGAGGAAGTCGCGGGAGAGGAGCGCTCCCACGGGACAGATGGTGGTGACGTTGTCCGAGTAGGGGTCGTCGAAGGTCCCCTGGTCCAGGCGCTCGACCCGGGAGTGGCTGCCCCGCTCGACGATGCCCAACTGGAAGGAGCCGGAGACTTCGCGGGTGAAGCGCACGCAGCGGCTGCAGAGGATGCAGCGCTCGGCGTCGTAGACGATCCTGTCGGAGAGGTCGTAGAACTTGGGCTTGTGGTGCTTGGCATCGATGTTGAACGGTTCATCCGCCCCGTACTTCATCTGGTATTCCTGCAGCCGGCACTCGCCCGCCTTGTCGCAGATGCCGCAGTCCACCGGGTGGTTTAAGGTGATGAACTGCATGACGGCACGCCGGGCGGCCCGAACCGGTTCGCTGTCCGTTTCGATCTCCATTCCCGGGGTGATGGGCAGGTTGCAGGCCGGCATGAGTTTGGGACGACCGTTGACCTGCACCAGGCAGATGCGGCAGTTACCGGCGATGGAGAGGCAGGGGTGATAGCAGAGGTGGGGAATATGGATGCCGTGCCTGAGCGCCGCTTCCATTACGGTTTCGCCTTCCTGCGTCTCGATGACTTGGTTGTCGATCTTTAGTTCAATCATGGCGCCTTCAGATTTCCAAACGACCGTCGTTCATGGAACGACCGTGTTCGATGTAGTAGTCGAATTCCGCTCTGAATTTCGTGATGAAGTTTATGACCGGCATGGAGGCGGCGTCGCCCAGGGCGCAGACGGTGTTGCCCATGATGCCCTTGGTGATCCGCTCCAGACTCTCCAGGTCTCCCTTGACTCCCTTGCCAGCTACGATGCGGCTGATGATGTCGTTCATCCAGGCGCTTCCCTCGCGGCAGGGGGTGCACTGGCCGCAGGATTCGTGGGCGTAGAAGCGGCTTAGCGTGTGCAGCAGTCTGACCATGCAGACCCCTTCGGCGATGACGATGACCCCGCCGGAACCGAGCATGGTGCGGTAGGTGGAGAGGCATTCGGCATCCAGGTTGGCGGTCTCCACGTCTTGGGGCAAGAGAATCGGGGTGGAGGAGCCGCCCGGGATGACGGCTTTGAGCTCTTTGCCGTTCAGGATTCCGCCGCACTCCTCGAAGATCAGTTTCTTTAAGGGGTAGCCCAGGGGAAGTTCATACAGGCCCGGTTTTTTGACGTGGCCGGAGACGCCGAAGATCTTGGTGCCGGGGTGCTTCTCGGTGCCCATGGCGCTAAAGGCCTTGGCGCCGTTGGTCATGATCCAGGGAACGTTGGCCAAGGTCTCCACGTTGTTGACGACGGTGGGGGCTTTGTAGAGGCCCTGCACGGCCGGGAAGGGCGGCTTGTTGCGCGGGTAGCCCTTGAAGCCTTCGATGGATGTATAAAGGCTGGATTCCTCGCCGCAGACGTAGGCGCCGCCACCCTGCATGACCCGGATGTCGCAGGAGAAGGAGCTGCCCAGGATGTTCTCGCCCAGGTAGCCGGCTTTGTAGGCCTCACTCATGGCGTCCATGAGCCTTCTGAAGGAGAGGTCGAATTCACCCCTGATGTAGATGAAGGCGTTTCTGACGTTAAGCGCGTAGGCGGCCAGGATCATCCCTTCGATGAGCTGGTGGGAGTTGTGCTCGAAGATCCAGCGGTCTTTGAAGGTGCCCGGCTCCCCTTCGTCGGCGTTGCAGCAGAGGTAGACGACGGGGGCCTTCTTGTTGACGAAGGACCATTTGCTGCCGGTGGGGAAGCCGGCGCCGCCGCGGCCACGAAGACCCGATGCCATGACTTCCTTCTCCACGTCGATGGGCTGCAGGGTCTTGAGGGCGTTCTCAAGGGCCTGGTAGCCGCCACGCCCCTGGTACGCTTTAAGCGTATGGGAGTCGGCGGTTACGGGGAAATTGAAGAAGATTCTCTCGCTTGTCATGAAAGCCCCTTCAAGATCTGATCGATTTTTGCTTCGGTCAGTTGCTCGTGATAGGTGTCGTCGATCTGCATGACCGGGGCGGTGCCGCAGGAGGCCAGGCATTCGACGAGAAGCAGGGTGAAACGGCCGTCAGCGGTGGTCTCGCCCGGTTTGATACCCAGTTTCTGGGAGAGGTGGTCGATGATCCGCTCGGCGCCCATGAGGGAGCAGGCGATGTTGCGGCAGACCTTGATGACGTGCGTGCCCACCGGGTGGCGGTAGAACATGGTGTACCAGGTGAGCGCTTCTTTGACCTGCATGGCCGGAAGACCCAGGTAGTTGGCGATGAAGACGGCGTCGCTCTCGCCAAGGCTCTTCTTCTCGTCCAGCATGATCCTTAAGAAAGGCATGACCAGGGAGGAGTTCAGCTCCTTGGGGTAGGTGGCGCGCAATTGGGCGAATTTCTCTTCTATACAGCTCATCGGTCACACTCCCCGCCGATCATGTTCATGGAGCCGAAGGTGGCGATGACGTCGGCGACTTGATATCCCTCCAGCAGGGTGTGCATGCCACCCATGTGCGCGAAGCTGGGACTTCTGACATGCAGTTTGTAGGGACGGCCGCTGCCGTCGCTGATCAGGTAGAAGCCGAGCTCGCCGTTGGGCGCTTCGTGGCTTACGTAGATTTCGCCGGCAGGTACCTGGATGCCGTCGATGACCAGTTTGAAGTGGCTGATCAGGTATTCGATCTTGGTGTAGACCTTGTCTTTGGTGGGATACATGATCCGGCGGTCGTCGATGTTGACCGGGCCGTCGGGAAGTTTCTTCATGCACTGCCTGACCATGGAGATTGATTCGTCGATCTCGCGCATGCGCACGTAGTAACGGTCGTAGTTGTCCCCCTTGATACCGACGGGGACTTCGAAGTCAAGGTCGGCATAGGCGAGATACGGGTTGTCTTTCCTGATGTCGATCTTGGCGCCGGTGGAGCGCAGGATCGGGCCGGTGTAGCCCCAGTTGAGCGCGTGCTCGGGACTCATGGCGCCCACGTCGCGGGTACGGTCGATGAAGATGCGGTTACGGTCCAGAAGCCCGTGGATGCGGCCGCAGTACTTCTCGGTGAACTGCAGGATCTCTTCCAGCCGCTCCAGCCAGCCGTCGGGCAGGTCGTTCTTTAAGCCGCCGACACGGGCAAAGGAGTAGGTGAGGCGCGCGCCGGTGAGCTGATTCAAGTGCTCGAAGATATAGTCGCGGATGGTCATCAGGTACAAAAACGCGGTCATGGCGCCCATTTCCATGACAGTGGCAGCAACGCAGGTGACGTGGTCGGCGACCCGGTTGTATTCGGCCAGGAGCGTGCGCAGGTAGATGCAGCGCGGCGTGAGTTCGATGCCTAAGAGTTTCTCCACACCTTCCACGTAGGCGAAGTTGTTGTTCAGGGCCGAGCAGTAGTTCAAACGGTCGGTGAAGGGGATGATCTTGTGGTAGGTGTGGTGCTCCGATTCCTTCTCGAAGCCACGGTGCAGGTAGCCGCAGTGGATGTCGGCTTTGGCGACTCTCTCTCCGTCCAGGGCGGCGATGATCTGTATGGTGCCGTGGGTGGCCGGATGGGAGGGACCCATGTTGACCAGAACATGGTTCGGGTCGGCGGTCTGTTCCAGGTTTGATCGTACCGGGGATTTGTATTCCACGCTGTTCACCTATTTCCGATATTCGACGATGGGTTGTTCCCTGTCGATGGGGTAGTCTTTACGCAGGGGATGGCCTTCGAACCCTTCGTACAAAAGGATCGGACGAAGGTCGTCGTTGCCGATGGAGACGATGCCGTACATCTCGTGCACTTCGCGCTCGATGTAGCGGGCCGAACCGTACAGGCCGGTTAGGGTCGGGACGTTGGGCTCGGCTTCCGTGACCGGTACCTTGATCCTGACCCGCACGTTGTTGCGCGGGCTGTACAGGTGGTAGACGACGTCGAAGCGAGGGTCCCGCTCGGGATAGTCCACGCCGGTTATGTCCAGAAGAAGATCGAAGTAGAAGGAGCGCTTCAGGCGGGTGATCAGGGGAAGGATACGGCCGGCGTCGGTCTCAAGGACCAGCATGCCGTGACTGTCCCAGGATCGATCGTACAACTCACTGACGGTGGTGCGTATTGTCTCGTTGACCATGGAGTTCTCTCTTACTGTCAGGAAAGAATGACTTCACAAAAGCAAAATGGAACGCGGATCCGTTTAACCGGGTAAAACAATTACGCACACGAAGTCACGAAGTTCACGAAGAAAACCTGACGAACAAACAGAAGGCTCTAACCGCGTGTTTGCTTTCTTCGTGGCTTCGTGTGAGATAATGTTACTCGCTTCCCGGAATCAGACCGGGACCGGGTTCTGTTTCTCGTACGGGAAGATCGGGTGGCGCTCGCCGGCTATCTTGTCCTGCAGTTTCATGATGGCGTCGATGACCATCTCGGGGCGCGGCGGGCAGCCGGGGATGTAGATATCCACCGGGATGATCCGGTCCACACCCTGAAGCACGGTGTAGTTGCGATAGACACCACCACTGGTGGCGCAGGCGCCAAACGCCATGACCCATTTGGGATCGCACATCTGGTCGTAGACTCTTTTAATGACCGGGGCTTCCTTGTGGGTGATGGTGCCGACTACCATCAAAAGGTCGGACTGACGGGGGGTAAAGCGGGGAAGCGCGGCACCGAAACGGTCGGTGTCGTACAGGGTGGAGGCAACGGCCATGAATTCCATGCCGCAGCAGGCGGTGACGAAGGGATAGGGAAAAATACTGAACTTGCGGACCCAGCCGATCAGTTCGTCCTTACGGGTTGTCAGATACTCCATCATCGCCATTCAAGACCACCTTCCTTCCAGATATAGATGAATGCCAAAGAAAGCACGCCCATGAAAAACAGAAACGAGAACAACGAGAGCGTGGCCATGTCGCGGTTGCCGGCGGATACCGCCCAGATGAACAGAAGCACGGCTTCCAGATCGAACAGAAGAAAAAAGATGGCGATGGGGTAGTACTTGATGGACAGCGGACGGACGTTGCGCTGTTGCAGGGGGTTGGAACCGCACTCGAACGGCTCCAGCTTGATGGCGCTCGGCTCGCTGCGCGGACCAAGGAGCGCGTTCAGACCGACAATCAAACCGACAAAACCGACCGACGCCAGAAGAAACAGAAAAAACGAAAAGTACGGGCTCATATCCATATCAGTCACTCATCCTTGCCGTTTAAATCTCAGCCCCGACACAAACCGCACAAAAAAGAAATGCGGTTTCAGCGATCACAAAAAAACAAAGAAAACACCAGCCAAAAAGCGGAAACAGTAATACACATTATCAACGGACAAGTCAAGAGTAACGGCAGCATTTTTTAACCAGAATAGAAATGCCGCAACCGGCAAAAAACAGCAGCACGACAGCACAACAGCTTAAATCCGTTGATATTGCTCCATTTATCACCGCCGCCTCAAACGCAGGTCAAAACCGGTTTCACTCTCACTTAACAGAGAGCTAAGACTCCTCAAATACTTGGTATACTTGTTTCCATGCGGTAAAACGCTGCTTCCAGCCACCATCCGCTCCCCGCGAGCCGCCGCGAGTACATTGCGTACGTTCTCGTACCTGTCGCGATTCCACATTCACAGGAGAGGATCACATGCCCCGCCCCCTCCACCGTTGGCCCCTTCTCGAAGCCGCCCCATCCCCCCCCTCTCCTTCCCTGCATCAATCGCCAGGACAACGGGCAGGCGCCCTGATACTCCTTGTGGCCGTCATCATGATGATCGCCCTGCCCTGCGCCGCCTCGGCACAGGAGACTCAGCACAGGCAGGTGCTGGTGCTGCACTCGTACCACAAGGGCTTCAAATGGACCGACGACATCAGCCAGGGCATAGCATCCAGCCTGAACGAACAGGGGATCAAGACCAGGATCCACTACGAGTATATGGATACCAAGCGAGTGTCCGGTCCCCGCTATACCGGGTTGCTGCGCGAGACCTACCGCCTGAAATTCAGCGCCATGAAATTCCGGGTGATCATCGCATCGGACAACGACGCCTTCGACTTTCTGCTCTCCTACCGCGACGACCTGTTTCCCGGAACGCCGGTGGTATTCTGCGGGGTCAATGACTTCGAGCCGTCCCAATTGCACGGCACGCGGCTCTTCACCGGTGTCAACGAGTCGGCCGACCTGGCAGCCACCTTCGACCTGGCCCTGAGACTCCACCCCTCGGTCAGGAGAATTGTCGTCATCAACGACACCACGACCACCGGTCGCATCATGCATCGCAAGATCGTATCCCTGATCCCCTCCCTCCGCAGACGCGTGGAGCTGACCTTTCTGGAAGCCGTGACCATCCCCGAGATCAGGGAAGAATTGGCAAAGCTTGAGAGCGACAGCCTGGTGTTCTTTACCCTCTTCTTTCAGGACAGCAAAGGACGGTTTCTGGAGTATGACGAGGCCATCTCGCTGCTCGCGCCCCTTTGCCCAGTCCCCATCTACGGAGTATGGGATTTCTACCTGGGCAACGGCATCGTGGGGGGCATGCTGACCAGCGGCTTTTCCCAGGGGAAGGCAGCCGCAAGAATCGCGGGGCGCATCCTGGAGGGTGAAGCTCCCCAGCGCATCCCGGTGGTGATGAAGAGCCCCAACAGCTTCATGTTCGACTACCAGCAACTGTCCAGGTTCCACATTCCCCGATCCGCCCTGCCGAAGGGCAGCATTATCATCAACAGTCCCGCCTCCCGCTACTCCGTGCCGCGCAGCGTCTTCTGGGGTGCGGTTGCCGCCCTGGTCGGTTCGGCCCTGATCATCCTGTTTCTGACCTACAACACCATACGACGCATGAGGGCCGAGGAACGCAGCCGGCGCCTGGCGGCAATCGTCGACTCATCCGATGACGCAATCATCGGCAAGACGCCGGACGGCGTCATTACCAGCTGGAACAGGGGCGCCGCGAACAAGTTCGGCTATGGAGAGGAAGAGATGCTCGGCAAGTCAGTCACCCTTCTGGTTCCTCCCGAACAGCGGGACAACGTGCTTCGCGTCCACGAGAAGATCCGCCGCGGCGAGCATGTGGAACATTTTGAAACCGTACACATGAGAAAGAATGGCGAACGAATCCACATGTCCCTCACCTTCTCGCCGGTGACCGACAGCCAGGGGCGGGTCATCGCCGTCTCCACCATCGGGCGCGACATCTCCGAGCGTAAGAGAGCCGAACAGCTGCTGCTGGAAAACGCTCTGATCAATAGGGAACTGGAAATTGCCCAGCAGATCCAGCAGTCCTTTCTGCAGGAGTGTCCCCAGGAACTACCCGGACTGCTCATGGCATGCCGCTGCGAACCAGCCGCCAAGGTGGGGGGTGACTACTACGACCTGTTCACCCCCCGGGAGGGGCTGGTGGATTGCGTCATCGCCGACATCACCGGCCACAGCGTCGGTTCGGCCCTGCTGATGACAGAAACCCGCAGCGTCCTCCAGGCCGAGGTAACCCCCGGACGCACACCGGGACAACTGCTGGCCGAGGTGAACAACCTGCTGTACAACGACCTGTCACGTGCGGAGATGCAGTTGAGTATGTTCTATGCGCGCATCGACACGCCCAACCAGAGGCTCTCCTACGCCAACGCGGGACACTGCCGTCCGCTCCTGTACCATTCCCGTGGCAAATCGGTGCAGGAACTTGATGCCGACGGCCTGATCCTGGGAATCAGGCGGGGTGTCTGCTTTGAAGAAGCCAGCATCGAGGTGGAAGCAGGGGATGTGCTGCTACTGTACACGGACGGTGTCATTGAAGCGGAACGAGATCGGGGAGAGTTCTTCGGCAGCGACCGACTGAGCCGACTGCTCACGGAGCAGCATGAACGGCATCCGCGGGAGATTATCGATAAAATCCTGGCCGAGGTGACCCGTTTTACCAGGACCAGGGTACGAGCCGATGACATCGCCCTGTTCGTGGTCACATTCACCCCGGATGCCTGACCAGTGTATCGGCCGTTCCTCTCGTAGCAGAGACGTTCGCGGCGTGCCCGTTCAACGTCTGCAGCGCTCCCCTCCCCTTTTCTGGGCGTTCTATTCGGGGATTTGCGCACAGGCGCTCGCGCTTTTGGAAAAAGTACTCTATAGTATCTGGCACAATCCACACAAGGGGACGGATACATGCACTTCGAATGGTGGTACTGGATCATCGCGGGATTTGTTCTGATCGGCCTGGAACTGATCGTTCCCTCGTTCACGATCATCTGGTTCGGCCTGGGCGCCCTGGTGGTCGGCCTTCTCAAGGCTGCCTGGCCCGGGTTTCCCGTAACCGGCCAGATTCTGCTCTGGAGCATCGCTTCGGTCTGCTTCACCACCCTCTGGTTCAAATATCTCAAACCCAGGAACAGAACCCATGCCGGCATGTCAAAGGAAGGCATCGTGGGCGAGACCGGCATCATCATCCGCGGAACCGACGACAGCTACGGCAAGGGGGTAGTCAGGTTCCGCATCTCCGTGCTGGGTGCCGACGAATGGAGTTGCTATTCGGAGCAGACCCTGCATGTGGGAGACAGCGTGCGGGTCACGGATATCGAAGGCCAGATTCTCAAAGTCACAAAAATCTAGGAGGACAGCATGCCAGGAGTGACCATCGTCATCGTACTGTTAGCCGTTGTGGCGGCAACGCTCTTCGCCGGAGTCAAGACCGTGCCCCAGGGGCAGGAGTGGGTAGTGGAGCGTTTGGGCAAGTATCACGTCACCCTCAAGCCGGGACTCAACTTCATTATTCCCTACATCGACACCGTGGCCTACAAGGTCTCCACCAAGGGGGACGTGCTCTCCGTGGGCGCCCAGGAGGTGATCACCAAGGACAACGCGGTGATCATCACCAACGCCATCGCCTTCATCAAGGTCACCGACCCGACCCGGGCCGTGTACGAGATCCAGAACTACGAGTATGCTATCCAGAACCTGGTCATGACCTCGCTGCGCGCCATCATCGGCCAGATGGATCTGAACAGCGCCCTCTCGGAACGGGAGCACATCAAGGCCCGCCTGCAGGACAACATCTCCAAGGAGGTGGCAAACTGGGGCATCTATGTGCAGTCGGTGGAGATCCAGGATATCAAACCCTCGGATTCCATGCAGAAGGCCATGGAGCAGCAGGCCAGCGCCGACCGCTTCAAGCAGGCCACCATACTGGAGGCAGAGGGAAAACGGGAGGCCACCATCCGTGAGGCTGAGGGGCGACTGGAGGCTGCCAAGCGCGAGGCTGAGGCCCAGGTTCGGCTGGCCCAGGCTTCGGCCAAGGCCATCAGCGACATCAGCATAGCCATCCAGGACAAGGACCTGCCGGCCGTGTTTCTGCTGGGCGACCGCTACCTCAGCACCATGCAGAAGATAGCCACCTCTCCCAACTCAAAGCTGGTTATCCTCCCCTCCGATCTTCCGGCCGCGGTGCGGGGCCTTATGGGCAAGGGCGAAAAGTAGGAAGGGTTACCGCAACCGTTTTTTGAAGTGTCGATCGTTATCATGTTGAAAAGAGCCCCGATTTTCGCCATAAATCGGGGCTCTTCCCTGTCCGGCGTCAGACGAATCACGTGGACAGATATCCGACGGACTCAATTGGTTACCTGGTGGTGGCACTCAACGGCTAAGGATTATCTGACGTTTTCCACGGATAAATGCTATAAACGCCTTGCGCGAGCAAAAAGGGAGCGCAGACCGTTAAACGGTATGGATTCTGGCATGCCCCATCTTTCCCCCATAACCTGGCCCCATGCAGAGGGAGGAAGCAGCATAGTATTTACGCCTCCGGAATTGCGGCCGATCAATAACAGCTCAAAGGCATGACAACACATGAATGCACTGGTGGCGATAACAGGATGAAAAAGAAAAAGAACTGCTCGGTGATCATCCCCCGGCAGGAGCATGAGATATCCCGTAAACTGGTGAGCCCGAACGCCCTGCGCACCCTCTACCGTTTGAAAGACAACGGCTTTATCGGCTATCTCGTGGGCGGCTGTGTGCGCGACCTCCTGCTCGGTCGAGAGCCGAAGGATTTCGACGTGGTAACCAATGCCACCCCTAACCAGGTGAAGCGGATATTCCGCAACTGCCGCCTTGTCGGGAGACGCTTTCGTCTTGCGCACATCCACTTCCAGGATGAGATCATCGAGGTGGCGACCTTTCGCTCCCCGGCTTCGGACGAGCCGGATCCCGCGCCGAAAAAACCAGACGAGACGGAGCAGCGACACCCGAGGATGTTGAAGGACGATGACGGCATGATCCTGCGGGACAATGTCTACGGCACCCCCGAAGAGGATGCCCTGCGCCGCGACTTCACCGTCAACTCGCTTGCCTACAATATTGCCGACTTCTCGATCATTGACTTCACCGGCGGCCTCGCCGACCTTAGTGCCGGCATCATTCGCACCATCGGCGATCCCGCCGTCCGTTTCCAGGAAGACCCGGTACGGATGCTGCGAGCGGTGCGCTTTGCCGCCCAGCTCGGCTTCACCATCGAGGAACAGACCCGGAAGGCGCTGGTCGCCGCCACGGATACCATTGTCAGGTCTGCGCCGCCCCGCCTCTACGAAGAGGTGCTCAAGCTGTTCCTCTCGGGAGAAGGAGCCAAGTGCTACGATCACCTCAGCCGGACCGGACTCTTTGCGGCGCTTTTCCCGGATTTTTCGAACTGGCTCGGCGTCGAAGGCGAGTGTTTTCCCCACACCCGCTTCGGGGAAATGCTCGCTCACGTCGATTCGCGCATCCAGCAGGGTCACAAAGTCTCCCCGCCACTTCTCCTGGCACTCCTTTTCGGCGAGTACATCGATGACAAGGCGGAGCGTTTTCGCCGCCAGAATATGCCTTGGCAGCAGAGCGTTAACGCCGCGGTCGCGGAGTTCATGGGCGAAACCTGCCCGATCGTCATGATCGCCAACCGAGTCGGGATCGCACTCCGCGACATCATCAGCCAGCAGATGCGCCTGAAAAAGATCCCCGGCCGTCGACCGGAGTCGCTCATCGCCCGTAACGATTTCAGTGATATCATCGAATACTGCCGGATCACCCGCGGCAACAGGAAGGATATCGTCAAACAGCTGGACTGGTGGGAAACTCGGGCAGGGCAGCTGCCTCAGACGCCGACGGCGGACGAACCTGCCGAAGAAACCGGGGCACCGCAACGAAAGAGAAAGAGACGCCGGCGACGACGAAACCCTGATGCGAAAAGCACGACGGAAGGGGCATAGCTGAAGGGGTGTCAAGGCAGGGGAGTGGCGGCGGCGAGAACAGCTCCTCGCACCGCTGTCCAGGTTATGTCGTGTGGCTCCAGGCAGCACGCCCCATCCTCATCTGGCGCTGGCCGGAACATCTGGTGTCAATACCGGCGGCACACTCCTCAGCATTCGATCCCCTTCCTGGCCTCCACGCCGCTGGCGTAATAATGCTTGGTCTCCCGCATCTCCGTAACCAGATCGGCCCGCGCCAGCAGCTCGGGACTGGCGCCCCTGCCGGTAAGCACAAGTTCCACCGAATCTTTTTTGCAATCAAGGACATCCCGCACCTGCTCCCAGCTCACGAGCCCGAAATGCAGCGCCACCACGATTTCGTCAAGAACCACCAGATCGTACTCGCCACTGCTAACCGCCTGCCTGGCCCTCTCCATCCCCTTGGCCACGATCTCCACATAGTCGCGGGGCGGTTTTCCCGGAGGGAAGACAACCACCCCCTCCCCCCACTTATCGATCTCCTCCTGGGGAACGCTCCCCTCCTCAACCACGAAGTACGGTTTGCCCATGGTTTCCAGGGTCAGATTGGGGGATATGGCCGGCATGATGTCATGTTCGCTGTAGACCCGTGATTTCATGAACTGCAGGAAGAGCACCCGCAACCCAGCGCCCAGCGCCCGTACCGCCAGTCCGATGGCCGCCGTCGTCTTCCCCTTTCCATTCCCCGTGTAGATCTGCACGTATCCCTTTTCCAGCATTGTTCTCCCCCTTTCCGATTCGCTATTCGAGCTTGCACCCGTGTGCCTCATACACTCAAGCCGAGAGCATAGCACTTCCGCCATGATTTGTACCAGGCCGGATGTGACATGCCGACCCCGCTCCCACAGGAGAGTAAAATGCAAACCACTCCGCCCTCATCGCCCCCTCCGTGGAGCCTTGCCATTGCAAGTAGTTGAATAAAAAAGAGAGAGGGTTTTGACAACGTCTCAATGACGGTTACACTAGTGAAAAGCTTGATACGTATTTCATGAAACAGAGGCACGTTTCACAATTGTCCGACAGCGCCTGGACTGGAAATCGGCGCATATGAGAATCCAAAGGAGGTTAGAGGATGGAAAACGTGAACAGGTACCAGGAACTTGCCGTAACCTACATCACGGCAATCGGCACCAAGATCATCGCCGCGCTTATCTTCTGGATCGTCGGCCGCTGGCTGATCGGACTGGTGGGACGCATGATGCAGCAGGCGTTTGAGAGACAGAAGCTGGATCCCAGCCTGATCCGTTACATCGGCAATTTCGTGGCCGTAACCCTGAACATCATCCTGGTTGTGGCCATCTTGGGATACTTCGGGGTCCAGACAACCACCTTCGCCGCCCTGGTGGCCGGCGTCGGCATCGCCGTCGGCGCGGCCTGGAGCGGCCTGCTTGCCAACCTGGCCGCAGGCATATTCCTGATCGTGCTGCGACCGTTCAAGGTGACCGATTTTGTAACCATCGGAGGCATTACCGGCACCATACAGGAGATCGGGCTCTTTACCACCAGCCTCAACACTCCGGACAACATTCTGACGATTATCGGCAATGGCAAGATCTTCGGCGATACGATCCAGAATTATACCCACAATCCCTTCCGCAGGGTGGAGCTGAAATGCCAGCTGGCGGGGAGCGCCGACCATCTGGCAGCCATGCAGCTCCTGCGTCAGAAGCTGGCGACAATCCCCAATGTCCTCAAGGAACCGGCTGTCGATGTGGAAATCCTGGAGTTCAATCTGGTGGGGCCGATGCTTGCCGTGCGTCCCTACTGCCACAACGACAACTACTGGCAGGTATACTTCGACGGTAATCGCACCATCCGCGAATCACTGACAGAGGCTGGTTTCCCGGCGCCCATGCCGGCCCAGGTAGTGCTGATGCAGAACCCTCAGGCATAACACGAGCTTTTAACGGATAACATAGTATTATCAGGCGGCAATCTCCACAGAATACCACAAGGCCTGTATCCGCCGACCATGGCGTCGGGATACAGGCCTTGTGGTATTTTCTCCATGGCAGTCGAGGCAAGGTTAGGCGTTCGATGAAAGTGGAGCCTGAGAGGATTATGATTCAGCAGAAACAGGATACCACTGTGGGCGATATCCTGTTCAATGAGAAGAGATCAAAAAAAACGGATCTATTTCACGACGGCATCAATGGCCTTAAGCGTAGCGAGCAGCGCCGGCAGGTCGTTCAGCGCGATGGAGTTGGGGCCGTCGCAGAGCGCCTTTTCCGGCTCCTCGTGAACCTCCATGAATATGCCGTCCACGCCGGCGGCAACCGCCGCGCGGGAGAGGAATTCCACGAATTCCCGCTGCCCACCGGAGCTTTCACCTTGTCCGCCAGGCAGTTGCACGCTGTGGGTGGCATCGAAGATCACCGGGTAGCCGCTGGCGCGCATGACAGGGAAGCTGCGCATATCCACCACCAGGTTGTTGTAGCCGAAGGAGGCACCCCGTTCAGTGAGGATGATGTTCTCGTTACCGCTGGAGGCAATTTTGGCAGCCACGTTCTTCATGTCCCAAGGAGCTAGAAATTGCCCTTTCTTGACATTGATCACCCGGCCGGTGGCGGCTGCAGCAATCAACAGATCGGTCTGGCGACAGAGGAAGGCCGGAATCTGCAAAACGTCCAGCACTTCGGCGGCGGGCGCCACCTGCTCTATGGAATGCACGTCGGAGAGCACTGCCAGGCCGAGGGATTCCTTGACTTTCCGCAGGATGCGCAGCCCCTCTCGCATGCCCGGACCGCGGTAGGCGCCGATGGAGGTGCGGTTGGCCTTGTCGTAGGAGGCCTTGAAGATCAGCGGCAGGGAAAGCGCGTTGCAGATGGTCATCAGGCGTTCGGCCTGACGCATGGTGGCCAACTCTGATTCGATCACGCAGGGGCCAGCCACCAGTGCCAACGGGCGTTTGGCACCGATTTTCACGCCGCCGATAACGATCTCGCGGGTCACGGGTTACCTCGCATCGCGCTGGATCAGGGCAGCGCGCACAAACGACTTGAACAGGGGATGGGGCGCCAAGGGCTTCGATTTGAATTCGGGGTGGAACTGGCATCCCAGGAACCAGGGATGGTCGGCGATCTCCACCACCTCCACCAGATCCTTGTCACGGTAGATGCCGGAGAGGATCAGCCCGTTTTTGGTCAAAACCTCCCGATAGGCGTTGTTGAATTCATAGCGATGGCGGTGGCGCTCGGATATCTCCTGGGCATTGTAGGCCACATGGGCCAGGGTGCCCTTCTCCAGGGAGCAGGGGTATCCCCCCAGACGCATGGTGCCCCCCTTCTTGCTGACACTCTTCTGCTCCTCCATCAGATGGATCACCGGATTGCCGCACCCCTTCTTGAACTCGCTGGAGCAGGCGTCGTCGATATGGCAGACGTTGCGGGCGTATTCCACCACCGCCATCTGCATGCCGAGGCAGATGCCGAAGAAGGGAATCTTGTGCAACCGGGCGTATTCGATGGCCATGACTTTGCCTTCTGTGCCACGCTCGCCGAATCCTCCCGGCACCAGCACGGCATCCATATCCACCAGGTGGCCATCGATGCCGTCCCGCTCGATTTTCTCCGAATCGATGTACTTGAGGGAAACGCGGCAGTCATTAGCGATGCCACCATGGGTCAGCGCCTCGGACAGCGACTTGTACGACTCGGTCAGGTTGACGTATTTGCCCACGATGGCGATGCGCACTTCGCCATGACCGGGGTGGCAGACCGTTTCCACCACGTCTTGCCAGGGGGTCAGGTCGGGCGCCTTTGTCCAGATGTTAAGCTTTTCCACCACCCGTTCGTCCAGTCGCTCCTTGCTCAGCGCCAGCGGTACGTAGTAGATATGTTCGCTGTCAACCACCGGGATGACGTCCTTCACATCCACGTTGCAGAACAGTGCGATCTTGTTCTTCATTTCCTGGGGGATCTCCCGCTCGGAGCGGCAGAGCAGAATATCCGGCTGGATACCGATCTTGCGCAGTTCCATGACCGAATGCTGGGTCGGCTTGGTCTTAAGCTCGCCAGCCGTGCGGATGTAGGGCACCAGGGTGACGTGGACGTAGAGGGTATTGCCAGCCCCCCGGTCGAAGCGGAACTGGCGGATGGCTTCCAGGAAGGGGAGCGACTCGATGTCACCCACGGTTCCGCCCACTTCGACGATGGCCACATCGGCGCCTTTGGCATTCTCGATGATCTTGCACTTCATCTCGTCGGTGATGTGCGGGATTACCTGCACCGTGCCGCCCAGATAATCCCCGCGGCGCTCCTTGTCGATGACAGAAAAATACACCTGGCCGGTGGTGAAGTTACTCTTCTTGGAGAGGCGAGCATTGGTGAAACGCTCGTAATGCCCCAGGTCCAGGTCTGTTTCGGCGCCATCGTCGGTGACGAAGACCTCCCCATGCTGAAACGGCGACATGGTTCCCGGGTCAACGTTGATGTAGGGGTCCAGCTTCTGCAACGTAACCCGCAGACCACGCGCCTCCAGTAATGCGCCCAGCGACGCGGCAGCCAGTCCCTTACCGATGGAGGAAACGACACCGCCGGTAATAAAGATGAATTTTGTTTTCATGCATACAGCTCCTGTAGCGAAAATTACTTGGACTGAATGGCTCTGAACCGCTCCCTGGCCTTGACCAGGTCATCGGGGGTGTCCACACCAATGGATTCAAACTCAGTCTCGACGACGCGGATACGGGCGCCGTTTTCCAGCGCTCGCAACTGCTCCAGTTTCTCGGAAGTTTCCAGAAAGGTGGGCGCCATAGCGGCGAACTCCACCAGAAAATCACGACGATAGACGTACAGCCCCACATGCTTGTAGCAGAGCAGCTTCCCGCTGGCGAATGACTCGTCCTTGAGATCCTGCCACTTGTCCCGGAAGAACGGCAGGGGCGAGCGGGAGAAGTACAGCGCATTGCCGTCCCGGTCGGTTACCACCTTGACCACATTGGGGCTCAAAAAATCGTGCAGGCAGCGGATGCGGCTCTTGAGTGTAGCCATGCGCAGGGACGGGTCATCAAGGAGCGGGCGGATAGCCTGGTCGATCATCTCGGGAGCGATCAGCGGCTCATCCCCCTGGACATTGACGATGATGTCGGCGGAGAGCGTCCCAGCCACCTCGGCCAGACGATCGGTTCCTGTTTCGTGGTCATTGCGGGTCATGCGACAGACACCGCCGAAGACCGAAACCGCCTGCTGGATACGCTCGTCATCGGTAGCGATAATGACCGAGTCCACCAGTGAAGCCCGTGCCGTGCGCTCGTAGACATGTTGGATCATCGGCTTGCCGTCGATGATGGCCAGCGCCTTGCCCGGAAAACGCACAGAAGCAAAGCGGGCTGGAATGACTGCTGTGATGTTCATCCGGGTTGTACCTATTAAAAGAGAATGTGTGTTACGCGTGCGACCGCGCGTCGCAGATCGTCCGTGGTAGGACGTGTCAAGTTACCGCAAAAGTCTGGGGGTGTCAAGAAAGGAAAGAACCGTTGGTCGGGAGGAAAACAGAGGTCAGAGCAAAGGGGAACGCCGGAACGGAGTACACCACCCCCATGCAAGACCTACTTCTGCGCGATCACCCCCGCCCGCCAGCCAAAGGCCTCCATCTGGGCCGCCAGCAGCTGAGTCATGGTGACATTGCACTCATCCAACATGGGGATGACGGCATCGAAATCGGTGGTTTCCACCTTCTCCGCCAGGGCCAGCAGCATGCCCAGCTTCCCCTGACGGGAGAGCAGCGCCGCGCTCACGTCGTCGCTCAGATGCAGCCCCTCCACGATCTCCTCCATGGGAGTTTCGAAGAGCACATCCAAAAGCGACAGGATGCCGGTCATGAAGGCGGCCTCACCGTATTCGTCCTGGGAGCGTTTACCGTCAGTCAGATGTTCCATCATATGCCCCCGCACCACCGCCATCTCCAGCAGGGGGTGGTTCAGACCGCGGCTGTCGTTGATGGCGAACAACGACAGTTGAGCCCAGCGTCTGAGCTGGTTGAGTCCCAGGAGCACGATGGCATGACGCAGGTTCTTGATCTTGTTGCGCAGGCCAATGCCCACGGAATTGACCAGACGCAGTAGGTTGTAGGAAAGGCCGGGGTTCTCCTTGAAGGTCTGTTCCAGCTCCGACAGCGAGGCATCCATGATCAACTGCTGCAGAAGCTTCATCATGGCCATGGCCGACACGTCGATGCGCTTTCTGTTGAGGATCACCGGCCGCTCGAAGAAGTAGCCCTGGAAATAGTCGAAGCCCATCCTGAAACAGGCCTCGAACTGCTCCACCGTCTCCACCTTCTCAGCCAGCACCCGTATGCGACGGCGGCGGAAGGTGCGCACGATCTCAGGCAGTTTGCTCATATCGCTCTGCAGGATATCGATCTTGACGATATGAATGACCTTGTAGATCTCGTCATGCTCCTCGCTGTACTCATGATCGTCCAACGCCAGCTGGAAACCGAGCTTTCTCAGTTCCCGGCAACGTTCCACCACATGTTCGTTCAGATCGATGATCTCCAGCAGTTCGATGACCGTCTGGCCGATGGGGAGCAGTTCGATGAATTCGGAGAAGAGCACTTCGAGGTTGACATTGATGAAGCCGAGCTTTCCCCCCAAAACCTCCTCGATGCCGAAGCTGGACATGACGTTGCTGATGACACTGGCGCTGGCGTGGGAGTAGTTGGTGAAACTGGCTGCATTAAAATCGGTGGACCTGAAAAGCAGCTCGAAACCGATGATCTCCTGATGGCGATTCAGGATGGGCTGGCGCCCGAGGAAGAACTTGTCCGATCTTTTTTCCACAAAAACAATCCTTTAGCAGCAGAGTCGCAGCACCTCGGCTGCAATATGTTGAAGCGGCGTTATCTTGTGGACACCTCCCTGCTTTACCGCCTCGCACGGCATGCCGTAAACCACGCAGGTCGCCTCATCCTGGGCGATGGTGATGGCTCCGGCGTCGTACATCTCCCGCATGCCCCGCGCTCCGTCGTCCCCCATGCCGGTCATGATCACACCGACCGCGTTTCTTCCGGCATAGCGAGCCGCGGAACGGAAGAGCACATCCACCGAGGGGCGGTGTCGGGATACCAGTGGACCATCCTTAATCTCCACGTAATAGCGCGCGCCACTGCGCTTGAGAAGTGCGTGATGGTTGCCCGGCGCGATCAGCGCCCTGCCTCGCACAATCGTATCGTTGTCCCGTGCCTCCTTGACCGTCACCCGGCAGGTGGCATCCAGACGCTTGGCGAATGCGGCGGTGAAGTTCTCCGGCATGTGTTGAACGATGACGATGCCGGGGGTATCCTCGGGGAGCATCTCCAGAAAGACCTTGAGCGCCTCGGTGCCGCCGGTTGAGGCGCCCACCACCACAACCTTTTCGGTGGTCTGGATCATGGCCTTGGTATTGGGCTTTTCCATGATCACATCTGCGGTGTATTTGGGCGATATCTCTTTCATGGTTCGCATCGCCCGCATCGGTTCCAGCCTGGCCGCGGCAGCCCCCTTGATGGCATCGCAGATACGGACCCGTGACTCCTCGATAAACTGCTTGGTTCCCAGCTTTGGTTTGGTAATGATATCCACCGCACCGTATTCCAGGGCCTTGAGCGCTGTTTCACTGCCGCTCTCCGCCAGACTGGAACACATCACCACCGGAATGGGGTGCTGGCTCATCAGTTTCTGCAGGAACGTCAAACCATCCATGCGCGGCATCTCCACATCCAGCGTGATCACATCGGGAACGACCGTTCTCAGACGCTCCGCCGCCAGTATGGGATCGGCGGCCGTGGCAATCACCAGGATTCCGGGATCGGAATTGAGAATTTCGCACAATGTCTGACGCACCAACACCGAATCATCGATCACCAGTACCTTGATTTTTTCCACGGTTTCACCTCCGTAACCGGATCATTTTTTCCACCCACACGATGAAGGAATACAACCCCATCCCGAGTACAAAAGTGCAGTTTCCGCCACGCACGCCCTCAACACGGTGGAGACCAAGGCAGATTTGTTGGCGACAACACCTCCCCCGGCTTGAGAAAGATGTTGTGGGTATGTAAGGCAATTAACTTTTTTCATGACATAAGCAGAGATAGAGGTATCCCGGCGCACGAAGAATCCAACAAAAGGAGCGGGCACATCCTGTTCTGCCTGACCGCTGTTGCCTATTCTCTCACACGGCAGCTAGCCGTGGTCGCACGTTCCCTATTCTTTTCTGTATACCGTTGACGCCACCGGTCTAAAATCCACATCCAGGCCACTCAGGGTTTCCGAATGTCCGATAAACAGGTAGCCTCCCGTTCGCAACTGTCGATGGAATTTCCTCATCAGGGTCTGCTGGGTTGGTTTGTCGAAGTAGATAACCACATTGCGGCAGAAGATAACATCCATTTTTTCGGCAACGCCGAAATCGTCATCCATGAAATTGATTCGGCGATAAGAAACCGTCGAACGCAGTTGGGGATTTATTCGCACCAGAGACAGGGCAGGGTTCTTGCTCTTCATCAGATACTTCTTCTTGATATTGAGCGGGATGGTATCGGTCCTCTCCTCGGAATAGACGGCGGTCCTGGCAGTCTGCAGAATCTGGGTACTAATATCCGAAGCCAGTATGGAAAACCTGAACTCTGGATTGTGATCGGCGAACTCCGACAGGACCATGGACATGGTATACGGCTCTTCGCCGCTGGAGCATCCCGCGCTCCAGATCCGGAAAGGATCACGCAGCAACATCCGGTTTGAGGACAGGGCCTGGGGCAGAACAATCTTTGTCAGAAAATCGAAATGTGCCGGTTCGCGGAAAAAATCGGTCTTGTTGGTGGTTACCACGTCGATCAGGTGCACCAGTTCACTGTCGTGCCCCTGGCGACTGAACACAAAATCGCCGTATTCCTCAAACGTCGCTATTCCCAAAGCCTTGAGGCGCTTCTGCAGACGCGCCTCAAGCATGGTCTTCTTGGCGGGCGGCATCTTGATGCCCACATTATCAAAGATAAAACTGCTGAAACGTTGGAATACGCGATCCTTCATCGTGGCAGGTAATTGTGGCGAGAGAGTATCCCGGGTATTTGTCAAGGCAGCATCCTCATCGTCTGTCCATGGGTCAGGTCAAATCAGCCAGCTCGGCGGAAGAAAAGATCCTGTCGATATCCAGGATCATCACGAAATGATCATCTACCTTACCCATCCCCCTGATGAAATCGGTGTTCAACTTTGTACCGATATGAGGTGCCGGCTCTATCTTTTCCGCCTCCATCTCGACCACTTCCTGGACCGAATCGGCCAGGGCACCCAGCACAAGGGAATCGCCGTCAAGACTGATTTCAACCACGATAATACAGGTATTGACGGTCTGTTCGGTCATGCTCATGCCGAATTTGAGCCGCATGTCCACGACCGGCACAACACTGCCACGCAGATTGATTACCCCTCTCATGAAATCAGGGGTCTGAGGCACCTTGGTTATTGTCGTAACTTCGAGTATTTCCCGAACCTTGGCAACGTCGAGGGCAAATATTTCGTCAGCAAGTTTAAAGGTAAGATATTGGATTGATTCAGTTATGCTGGCAACGCCCATGGCGGCCCCCCTCTAGTATTTCTCGAATTCATCATCAATCTTGTCCGGACACTCCAATCCCAGTTCCAGATTAATGCCGTTGTTGGTACGTTTTGCGGGCACGGAGTTACTCCGGCCATTGTTAAGGGCAAGCTGGCTACGACTCGTCTGCCTGTCGTTACGCTGCCGAGGGATGCGGGCATACATGTCGTCCAGCTTGAAAAAAGAAATTGCTTCGCTCAACTGCTCGGCCTGGCTGGAGAGTTCTTCCGAGGTGGAAGCCATCTGCTCACTGGCCGACGCATTCTGCTGAATGACCTGATCAAGCTGCTGAATAGCCTTGTTGATCTGCTCGGCGCCACTGTCCTGCTCCCTGCTGGAGGCGCTGATTTCCTGCACAAGTTCGGCGGTGCGCTGGATATCCGGAACCATCTGGACCAGCATCTCGCCAGCCTGCTCGGCAATGGCCACACTGCGGCTGGAGAGGCCGGATATCTCGCCGGCGGCAGCCTGGCTCCGTTCGGCTAGCTTGCGGACCTCAGAGGCGACAACGGCGAAACCCTTGCCATGTTCGCCGGCACGGGCAGCCTCGATGGCGGCATTGAGCGCCAACAGATTGGTCTGACGGGCGATTTCTTCGATGATGCCTATCTTGGTGGCGATTTCCTTCATGGCTGCAACGGTCTGGGTGACCGCCTTGCCCCCTTCCTTGGTGTCCACCGAGCTCTTGACGGCTATCTTCTCGGTCTGCATGGCATTATCGGTGTTCTGTCGGATACCGGATGCCATCTCTTCCATGCTGGAGGAGATCTCCTCGGCACTGGCCGCCTGTTCGGTAGCCCCCTGGGAGAGCTGTTGGGCTGTTGCCGAAAGCTGCTGGCTGCCGGAAGCCACGTTACTGGCCGCCCCCATGACATCGCCCACGACCTGCTTGAGTTTTTCTACCATGTTAGAGATAGAACTCATCATCTGACCGGTTTCATCACGGGATTTGGCAACGACAGAGATGGTCAAGTCTCCCCTGGCCAGGGCATCGGCCACGGCCACGGCCTCATGTATGGGTCTGGTTATGGCACGACTGATAAAAACACCCATCCCGACGGCCAGCAACACAGCGGCAAGAGCCACTACCGTCATCAGACGCGTCGCACCGGCGGATGTGGCCGCGTTTTCTTCGGATGTCTTTTGGGCCTGCGCCAGCTTTGCATCAATCAGGTTGTCGATGGTGTCGCTGAATTCTCCGGCTATTTTTGCAAACTGCCCCGAATCCAGCAGTGCCTGGACCTCCCTGACATTGTCGGCCAGGGAGAATTGCAGCAAACGGTCCATGAGGTTGTAGTAGTTCGCCCGTTCCCTGTTGAAGTCGGCAAACATCTTGCGGCCTTCTTCGGTCAGGATGGTCTTTTCGAAGAGAGCCGCCTCCTTGTCGATACTCTCCTGGAATCCTTTGATCCCCTCAATCAGCCTTTCCTTTTCACTCCTGACGCTGCTCCTAAGGATGTAGAGCACATTGACGCGAATCTTCTGAAAATTGGTCGAGATGGTCAGCAACTGGGCAGTGGGAACCGTAATCTTCTCATAGAGCAATTTGTCGGCGGCATTGATCTGGTGGATCTTTCTGATGCCGACAAGACCGAGCACCCCAGCAATGAGGGCAACAACAACAAATCCGGAAATCAGTTTGGCGCCAATGTTCAAATTATTCAGCATCTTTCCACCTCCGTTTAGGATTAAGTGAAGCTATCTGAATGAAACAACAGCACTGCTGCCCGTCATCTGCTGGAATCAACAAAAGGGTACATAAACCCGTTCCGTGATACTTTTTCACTATTAAGCTAGCCTTAGTCCACCCCCACGCATGAACAATAACACATAAGACAATATTTTCACCCAAACACCGCTGCTTGCTTTTTGGCCTTTATCGTTACCACTTGAAGCGGTGCGGTTTGCAGAAACATGGCGAACGATGATGCCCCTTCCGAGCGACTCGTCGCCAGGACATCACTGAGTCAGGCTGGCCTCGGCCATTTCGGCGCACTGGGTCAACACGCCGGGGTCGAGGATCAGGGCCACGGAACCGTCGCCCAGGATGGTGGCGCCCGATACCCCCTTGATGTCCTGGTATAACCGCCCCAGCGGTTTGATCACGGTCTGGTGCTCGCCAACCACAAAATCGACCACGAATCCGATGCGCATCCCATTCACCGAGACGATCACGATCTGCTCGATATCAGGACGATCACCGTCAATCTCGAACTGTTCCCGCAGCGAGATGAACGGCGTGAGATTGCCCCTGATGATTGCCAGGTTGCGTCCATGGGCTGCCTCCACATCCTCCCGGGTCAGTTCCACGCACTCCTCCACCGCGGCCAGGGGCAGTACGAAGTGGCTGTCGCCGATCTTGACCAGCAGACTCTCGATGATGGCCAGGGTCAGGGGAATCCGCAGGGTGATGGTGGTGCCGCTTCCCCGCACGCTGTCAACTTCGATGGTGCCACGCAGATCCTGGATGCCGCGTTTAACCACATCCATGCCAACACCACGGCCGGAGATGTTGGTGATCTTCTGCGCGGTGGAGAACCCGGGGGCAAAGATCTGCGAATAGATTTCCTTGTCGGACACCTCGGCAGTGGCGGCCAGAAGGCCCCGCTCAACAGCCTTGGCGCGGATAGTGTCCCGGTCCAGGCCGGCACCGTCATCACGGATGGTTATCAGAACCGAGTCGCCGGAATGTACGGCCCCCAGGCAGACGGTGCCGACGGAGGGCTTTCCGGCGGCCCGCCGAACATCGGGCATCTCGATGCCGTGGTCGATGCTGTTGCGGATGATATGCACCAGCGGGTCGTTCAGCTTTTCGATGACGGTCTTGTCCAGTTCGGTCTCGGCCCCGAAAGTCTCCATCTCGATTTCCTTGCCCAGTTCCTGGGAAAGGTCGCGCACCAGTCGTTTGAACTTACTGAAGGTACTGCCTATAGGCAGCATACGGATGTTCAGGGCCGTATCGCGCAACTCGTTGGTGAGTCGCTCCACCTCTTCGGAGATGGAAATGAAGGTGGCATCGCCACAAGCCAATGAAACCTGGGAAAGCCGGGCTTGCACCGTGACCATCTCCCCCACCAGGTTGATCAGCTGATCCAGCCGTTCGGCAGGGACACGGATACTGGCAGCGGCATCCGCCTGGGGAGCGGCGCTCCGCTCCTGACGCACGGCCTTGACGTGCTGCTGCTCAATCAGGGCCGACTGGACCTTCTCGGGGTCGACAATTCCCTGCTCCACCAGCAGCTCTCCAAAGCGCTTCTGCTGGGTTAAAACCGTCTGCATCTCCTCGACGGAGAGGTCGCCACGCTCCACCAGGATGTGACCCAGCTTCTTGTAGCCATCCTCACGGTCGATCAGGCCACCGCTGTCGATCAGCTGGATCTTGATATCGCAGTCATCCTCTACGAAGATGAACACGTCCTTGATGGCATCTTCGCCACGAGTGCTGGTCAGGATGATATCCCAGTACAGATAGCAGTGTTCCGCCGTCAGGTCGTCAAGCAGCGGGATCTCGTCCAACTGGGCCACCACATGGCACTCCCCCAGACTGCGCAGTTCATTGATCAGAGAGACCGGATTGGTACCGAACAGCAGCAGTTCGCGAGTGGGGCGAAAGCGGATACGCCAGGTTTTTTCCTCGGTAGCCTCAGCTTCGCCAGACTCACTCTGACTGGGCGCCGCCTCTACTTCGCCGCCACCTCCCACGGCCTGCGGCAGCAACTGCTGCAGACTGGCTATGATCTCGTCGCCCTGGCTGCGGTCAACCTCCCCCGAACCGGCGGAAGCATCCAAAAGCGCCAAGATATGGTCCCGCGACCTGAGGGTCAGGTCAAGCAGGCGCTTGGTCACGCTCATCTTCCCATTGCGTACCATGTCGAAGACCGTCTCCACCTCGTGGGTGAATGAGGCTATCTCGTCGAACCCGAACATGGCGCCGGAACCCTTGATGGTGTGCATGGCGCGGAAGACGCGATTAATAAGGTCATCGTCGTCCGGCGTGTCCTCCAGTTCCAGAAGCGAGCTCTCCAGTTCTGCTAACAGCTCACTGGCCTCCTCACGGTAGGTTGCTATGGCTTGTTCCATCATAAATAACACCTCGGTGTGTGGGTAAGAGGTGAAGAAAAAACTGGTGGGGAATAAAGGGGTATGGCCTCACTCTTTGCCCTTCACTCCTCACCAGATTTTCCAGCCCTACCCCAGTACCTTCTTGATAACGGCAATCAGCTGCTCGGGTTTGAACGGCTTGACAATCCACCCGGTGGCGCCGGCCGCCTTGCCCTCGGCTTTCCTCGAGTCCTGGGATTCGGTAGTCAGCATGACGATCGGGATGAACTTGTTCAGGGAACCGGCCCGCACTCCCTTGATCAGGCCGATGCCATCCAGATTTGGCATATTCAGGTCGGTCAGCAGCATATCGACCTTCTGCGCATTCAACTTGTTCAGGGCATCACGTCCATCCACCGCTTCCACGACGGTATAGCCGTTCTGCTTGAGGGTAAACGCCACCATCTGGCGAACACTGGCCGAATCATCGGCAGTCATGATTACTTTTGCCATTACTCCACACCTCCAAACCACCTACAGGTAGAATTGTTATTCTGTGTACAGACTGCGTGGCGCTCGGCGCCACAGGCCTGGATCACCTCGACCAGAGCCCGGGATCGCGGACCGGAGCACGAAAAGGTTTTGCCGCTCGCCGCGGCTGTCTTGCAGGCCGAACAGAGAACCTGTATCCCGGTGATGTCGATATCGATCTCCGGTTCAAACTCGACCGACACCTGTTGAGATACCTCCAACCCTTCCCGGACCAGCCGCGCAAATTCGCCCACATTTTCGATCGTCAGGCGGTTTCCGCTCGATATGACGATTTCGCCGTTTTCACGGCAGGTACTCGCAAGTGCCATCTTTTCTATCTCCTGTCAGAACAAATCAACGTTATCGCCAAATTCGGAATCGCTCTGCGCATCGGTCTGGGCCGTGGATGTTTCAGGCTGCTGCGCGCTGGTCGCATGATTGCCGCCTCGCTTGCGGGCAATGGCTTCATGGATGTGACGTTCGCTCTCCATGGTGTAGTGTTCTTCCATGTGACGCAGATTCTGTTTAAACTGACTGCTGGCCGGCTCTATATGACGCGCCTGTTCAACGATCCGCTCCAGATCCGTAAGCACACCGCCAGCCATGTTCTTGATCCGCTCATGCACATCGATTCCGGAGGTAGCCGACTCCACATCCTCGGTCAGGGACTGCACATTTTCCCCCAGGCCGGCCAGCAGACCGAAGAGTTCGTCGTTCATGACGCCCAGGGTGTGGAGGATTTCAGACAACTCGGCTTCCATGGCCGAGATCAGCCCACCCGATCCTGCCTCATCGCCAAAGGATTCGGCCGTAAGGTGCTCGGTCGTGGTATGAATCACGTTGAGCGTCGAGGCGACTGATTCCGTCTGCCTGACCGCTTCGTCAGACAGACGTTTAATCGCCTCGGCCAGCACTCCCAGAGCCGCCCCTTCCCGACCGGTATGAGCCGCCTTGATCTGCGAATTAAGTGCAATCAGGTCTATTTCGGAACCGATATACTCGATATCTTCGACAAAGCCGGTAATCTGCTGGATAGTGGCGGCCACGCTCTGCATGGTAGTCGCGATATCGTGATCGGACTTGGCGCAGCCGACCAGCACCGAGGTGACGGATGACATGCCCTGCCTCAGATCATCAACGAACGAACCGCTACCGGAGTCGGCCACACCGGCTACGGAGAGGGATTCATGGGCCATGGAACTCTGCTTGCTGGCAACATCACGGAGATTTTCAACGATTGTACAGACCGCCGCATACAACTCCGAAGTGGCGAAACGGAGTTGTGCTTCCTGAAGTTCGCACACATCCCCGGACTCGATAACCAGGGCCCTGCCACTTTCATCGTCCAGAACAGCTTCCTCCACGACAGCAAGGTTGGTTGACAGCTTTTCCAGTGCCTCGACGACATGCTCCACCTGCTGGCGTGTTATGTCATGGGTCTGCTGCGATGAGACAACCTCACTGATATTGGCGCTGACATCCGCGGAAACTTCGGAAACCATGGAACCGAAACTGGAGCAGCGATCGGTGACGGCAATCAGCTCCTGAAGGCTGGCCGCGGTTCTGGAAAGCGCCCCCCGCACCTCGGCATCCTGAGCTGCTTCACTGGAGTAAACGGACTTGAGGTTCGACTGGATTGTCACTGCCAGCAACTGGCGATGATTCAGGATGGTTGCCGACTTTTCGTTGACCTGATGGGAGAGTTTTTCAACATCCATGGCAAGATTAACAAAACCACTGCCCAAATCCCCCAAACGAGAACTCTCGATTTTGGTCGAGATGCTCAGCATACGCAAGGTCTTGTTCATCTTCTGGAATCCCTCGAGGGGTGTGGTCAACTGCTCCAGCAGATTTTGCACCTGTTCCAGGGTCTTGAAACTATCGCCGCTGCGGCTGCGCGCGCCGGCCAGATACTCTTCCATATCCGACATCATCTGACGCAGACGGCCAATCAGCATTTGCAGGCGTTCACCGGAAACGATATCCATCAGCTCACCGGCCATACGGGTAATGTCAACCGAGCGCTGGTAAAATGACTGCAACTGCGACCCCATCTGCAGGAACTCGTCTTCGGTTGTCCCGGCCAGCACTCGCAGCGTCTCAATCGCGGGAGCAATACTCTTCCGCCAGGAGGCGACTGTTTTGGCAACCGATGCCGAGTCGTTCTTTTTCGAAAAGGATTCAATTGCTAGTGACATGGTTGTCCCTTCATCTCCGCAAACCGGATCGCGCTGCCATACCGGCGAGAATACGTAATTGGAATTACAATAACAGCTTCCAGATTAATAAACAGCAACCAAGGTTCGTTCCAGAAGACGTGAAAGCCCAATGAGGTTCAACATCAATGGGCCCGTGTCAGTGCGTAATGATTCGCCTGACGTCACTTGAAGTCTTTTACTGTGGAGATCACGAAGTCCCGCTGTGACGCGTCCTTCAGGTGGCAGCCAAAGCAGGTGGCAACCGGATCGATTCCACTCGGCTTGCCGTTGGCGCCAAACCCGGAGAATTGCCAGCCGCCGGTCTTTTGGAAACGTTTGTCCTTGCGCATCATGACGACCATGTTCTTCGGGCCGTCAACTGCGGGATTACCCTTGATGTTGAAGTGCTCCACAATGATGCGGCTCCCTTCGGCAAAACGGTTGCCAGCCTGGTAGCCCTTCATTGCCTTTGTATCGGCATAGATGTAATGGATTCCGTAGAAAAGAGAACTCTTGTCGGTAACGACTTTCCGTTCACTCTTTTTCCAGGAACGGTACCCCTTGGGGAGCAGTACGGCGGGAGCTGCGAACGCAGCGATCGAGGCGAAAAGAACCACAACGGAGACAACGAGGGATAACCTTGATTTCATTGACACTACCTTCCAAAATAAAATTTATTGCCTGCACTATACCATTGAAAAAAAAAATGTCACGCTCCGTCCATATCAGAGGGTACGCCCATCGATCAAGGCGCGAACCTGTTCCAAAAGCAGCAGGGGATCAAGAGGCTTCGTGATCCTGGCAGCCCCCTTCATCGTACGCGCTGTCCCCGCGTCGTCGGTTCCCTGGAGCAGCATGAACTTGATTTTGTCATCGTTTGCAAGCTGCCGCCAGCAGGTCTCCAGATCATGTACGGGAAGCAGCGCCTCATCAAGCACAACCAGCGAAATCGCTTCCTGCCCGCGTCGAAGCAGTTCCTGCGCTTCCAGACCATCCGAAGCAGTCAGGACCATGTAGCCCGCCCCCTCCAGAAGGCTGGCATTGATTTTCAACATGACCGGGTCACTGTCAACCAACAGGATGGTTTCCGTGCCCCCCGGTAATAGCCCTGCGCCAGTTTCTGACATCACCATCTCCTCCTGATCGCATATCGGCAGGTATATGCTAAATAGTGTTCCCTCACCCGGACTGCTCTGCACATGTATGGCGCCGTTATGTTGGCTGATGATGCCGTACACGACGGAGAGGCCGAGACCGGCTCCGGCGTGCAGTTCCTTGGTGGTGAAATAAGGTTCGTAGATTCGGCAGAGGTTCTCCCTGTCGATTCCTGTTCCGGTATCGGATACCGTCATCAGGGCATAGTCACCCAAAGGGCAACCTTCTAGATGGGGCAGAGCTCCATCATTCGTAACCCGCGACAGACGCATGCGCAGAACACCGCCGCGGGGCATGGCGTCACGGGAGTTGGCCGCCAGATTCATGAGAACCTGCTCAATCTGCCCGAGATCAACCATAACCATCACCGTTTTCTCCTGCTGGTCGGTTATCAGCTGAATATCTTCGCCGATGATGCTCCCCAGAAAACGATGCATGTCATGAAAGACCTCCACTAGATTCTCGGGCCCCATGACAACCGCCTGCCTGCGACTGAATATCAGAAGATCTTGGGTAAGCTGCGCGGCCCGTTCGGCATAATTGCGAATCCGGGAGACGAACGGCATCTGATCGGGATAATCGGCCGCGTTCATTTCCAGCAGGGTACAGGCGCCGATGATTACCGTCAGGATATTGTTGAAATCATGGGCAACTCCACCAGCCAGTGTCCCGATGCACTCCAGTTTTTGCGACCGGCTCATGTTTTCTTCGCGAATCGTTCTCATTCTCATTGCCATGTTGTTTGTACATGCCTGACTAAACAAGGGGGACATGAACAAGACCTCCGAGACTGTCGAAACCTCGGAGGTCTTGACCTTCACACTCTCCACAAAAAACAGTTATCTCTCGGACCGGTTAAAAAAAAGGGGGGCGAGAATCGGGTTGAGAAGAGTTTCGCCCCCCTGTCGTGCAGTACCGCTTACTCAGTTAGAATTTTTCAAACTCGTTATCGAGGCTGTCAGGCCCGATGGGTCCCAGATCCAGGTTCACCCCCCCACTCTTCGGGCTTCTCGCTGGGGGCATTGCCGGTTTCTTTACCACCGGAGCCTGACGGCGCGGACCGGCTGTGATTTGCCTGGGCGCCGCATTTCGCGGTCCCGGCAGGGCCTTCTGCCTGCGGTCGTCCAGCGCGAAGAATGCTATGGTGGCCTTCATCTGCTCGGCCTGGCTGGAGAGTTCCTCGGTGGTGGAGGCCATCTGCTCACTGGCAGAGGCGTTCTGCTGGATTACCTGGTCCAGCTGCTGGATGGCCTTGTTGATCTGCTCGGCGCCGCTATCCTGCTCACGGCTGGCGGCGCTGATTTCCTGCACCAGTTCTGCGGTCTTCTGGATGTCCGGCAGCATCTTGTCCAGCATCTCGCCGGCCTGCTCGGCGATTGCCACGCTGGTGGTGGAGAGCTGGCTGATCTCGCCGGCAGCAGCCTGACTCCGTTCGGCAAGTTTTCTTACCTCAGAGGCTACCACCGCGAAGCCTTTGCCGTGCTCGCCGGCACGGGCAGCCTCGATGGCGGCATTCAGCGCCAGCAGGTTGGTCTGGCGGGCGATCTCTTCGATGATGGAGATCTTGGTGGCGATCTCCTTCATGGCAGACACGGTCTCCGTTACCGCCCTGCCCCCTTCGCGGGCGTCGGAGGCGGACTTGATGGCGATCTTCTCGGTCTGCAGGGCATTGTCCGTGTTCTGGCGGATGCTGGAGGCCATCTCTTCCATACTGGAGGAGACTTCCTCGGCGCTGGCGGCCTGCTCGGTGGCGCCCTGGGACATCTGCTGGGCCGTGGCGGACATCTGCTGGCCGCCGGCCGCCACGTTATCGGCAGCTGACTGGACTTCCGTGACCACTTCCCTGAGCTTCTCCACCATGGATGCCAGGGATTCCATCAGTTCGTCATCTTCGCAACGTTTCTTCAGGTCGACCATCAGGTTCCCCTGGGCAATCTGCTTGGCGTTGGCGGTGATATCACCGATGGCGTCGATCAGTACGTTGAGGTTGTTCTTGATGTCGTTGAAGTCGCCGTTGTAGGTGTCGCTGATAGCGCTCGGCATGTCTCCCCTGGAGATGCGGGCAACGTAGTCGGCAGCCATGTTCAGCGGTCCGATGACCGCGTCAAGGGTGCTGTTGATCCCCGAGACCACCTTCTGGAAGTCACCCTGGTGCTTGCCGGCATCGGCACGGGTCGCAAGTCTTCCCTCCAGTGCAGCATTCACCAGCAGGTTAGTATCGCCGATCATGGAGCCGACCGCCTCCTTCACCTTGGTGAGGCTGTCGTTGATCTTGACAAAACCTTCCCTGGTGGCGGCGGTGTGTTCATCAGCTTCCTTGACCTGCAGATCCAGCTCCAGGTTACCGGCAGACAGCCTGGTCAGGTTCTCCGCCATGCGCTCGATCTCGCAGTTGGTGTAGTCACGGTTCCTGAGGATCGGGGTAAGATCCGAAACAACCTCCACATAGCCAATCTTCTCGCCCTTTTTGTTGAGCAGGTAGGATGTATCCTGCTTGCACTGGGAACCGTGCCAGTCGAAGTAGCTCTCGCCGACGCCCTTCTGCAGTTGGCGGATGCCGCATTTCTCGGTGTTGCAGATGTTGGCCGCCGCGCTCGAGCACGGCTTGCCCACCGCCGCCCTGCGGTCCGGAACCGCTCCGCTGTCAATCATCAGCTTCTCGAAGGCCTTGTTCAGCATGGTCCAGTTCATGTCCATGTCGATGACGTGGAGTGGGTATGGCACCGCATCGATGATTGCTTCATACCACATAACCTTATCCACCACGGTGTCCAGAGTCTGGTTGATGCCTGCCACGATCTTGCGGTAGTCGCCCTGGTGCTTGTCGGCATCGGCACGGGTCTCCAGCCTGCCGGCGATGGCCTCGTGCACCAGCATGTCCGTATCGGCGATCATGGAGCCAACCGCCTCCTTAACCTTGGTGAGACTGTCGTTGATCTTGACAAAACCTTCCCTGGTGGCGGCGGTGTGTTCATCGGCTTCCTTGACCTGCAGATCCAGCTCCAGGTTACCGGCAGACAGCCTGGTCAGGTTGTCGGCCATGCGCTCGATCTCACAGTTGGTGTAGTCGCGGTTCCTGAGGATCGGGGTCAGATCGGTGACCACCTCCACATAGCCGATCTTCTCGCCGCGCTTGTTGACCAGATAGGAGGTGTCCTGCTTGCACTGGGATCCGTGCCAGTCGAAGTAGCTCTCGCCAATGCCCCGCTGCAGCTGGCGGATGCCGCACTTCTCGCTGTTGCAGATGTTGGCCGCGGCGCTGCTGCACGGCTTGCCCACCGCCGCCCTGCGGTCCGGAACCGCTCCGCTTTCAATCATCAGCTTCTCGAAGGCCTTGTTCAGCATGGTCCAGTTCATGTCCATGTCGATGACGTGGATCGGGAACGGTACCGCGTCGATGATCGCCTCGTACCAGACAACCTTGTCCACAACCGTGTCCAGGGTCTGGTTGATGCCGGCCACGATCTTGCGGTATTCGCCCTGGTGTTTGTCGGCATCGGCGCGGGTCTCCAGCCTGCCGGCGATGGCCTCGTGCACCAGCATGTCCGTATCGGCGATCATGGAGCCGACCGCCTCCTTCACCCTGGCCAGACTCTCGTTGATCTTGACGAAGTCTTCCCTGGTGGCGACGGTGTGCTCATCGGCTTCCTTCACCTGCAGATCCAGCTCCAGATTGCCGGACGCCAGCCTGGTCAGGTTGTCGGCCATGCGCTCGATCTCGGCGTGGGTGTAGTCGCGGTTCCTGAGGATCGGGGTGAGGTCGGTGACCACCTCCACGTAGCCGATCTTCTCGCCATTCTTGTTGAGCAGGTAGGAGGTGTCCTGTTTGCAGTGGGCACCGTGCCAGTCGAAGAAGCTCTCGCCAACGCCCTTCTGCAGCTGGCGAATGCCGCACTTCTCGCTGTTGCAGATGTTGGCCGCGGCGCTGCTGCACGGCTTGCCCACCGCCGCCCTGCGGTCCGGAACCGCTCCGCTTTCAATCATCAGCTTCTCGAAGGCCTTGTTCAGCATGGTCCAGTTCATGTCCATGTCGATGACGTGGATCGGGAACGGTACCGCGTCGATGATCGCCTCGTACCAGACAACCTTGTCCACAACCGTGTCCAGGGTGGCATTGACGCCGGCCACGATCTTACGGAAATCACCCTGGTGCTTGCTCAGGTCGGCGCGGGTGTTGAAATTGCCGTGAACCGCCGCATCGGCTAGCATGTTGGCATCACTGACCAGAGCGTTTATGGCTTCCATCATGCCAATGAAATTCGGCACCAGATGATCGTTCTCGCTGCGGCGACCCTTGCCATCGCCGATGGCTTTGTAGATTTCCAGGTCGCTGGTATCGCCGCAGGCGATGCTTCGTGCGGTTTGAGCCACGCGCAGCAACCTCTCCCTGACGTCATTGACGGCATGGCCGACTTCGGCGTAAATGCCCAGGTACTGGCCTTCCACCTTCTGGGTGTGATCGTTGACGGCCATCTTCTGCAGCACATTGTTGGCCTCCACGAGACCGCCCAGCCCCTCGATGCAGCGATTGACACTCTGCTTTATGTTGTTGTAGTCGCCGCGGTACTCTTCGGTGATTACTTCCGGAAGTGCACCGTGACTGATCGTCTCGATGTAGTCAGTGGTCACCTTGAGCGGAGCGGTGAAGTTTTCGAAGAGGTTGTTCAGGCCGGCAACGGCCCTGGAGAAGAAGCCCTGATGCTTGTCCGGGTCGACGCGGGTATCCAGGTGCCCTTCGTAGGAAGCGATGCACATGGTGCGGATGTCGACGCGCAGCGCCTCGTTGGCCTGTTTGCAGCGGTTGAGGCTTTCACGCAGTTCTCCAAAGTCTCCTCGGTAACCGTCTGTTATCTCTTCGAAGATTTCGCCACGACTCAGCAGATCGATACGTTTTGCAGCATCGTGAACCGTCTCGACAACAGCCTCCAGGGTGCCGTTCACCCCCTCGACGATCCTTCTGAATTCGCCCGTGTGCCTGGCCGCATCAGCCCGGACCGAGAGTTTCCCGGCGATGGCGGCATCGGACAGTGTCGAAGCATCGCTCACAACGGATCGAACCGAATCAGACACCCTCTTCAGGGCAGCCATGACGCTGGTGCTGTCGCCGGGAGCCACCTGTATGTCACGGCTCAAATCGCCGGAGGCAAGCAGATTGGCAATCGCCGCCACCTCACCGGTTTCAGCCCCAAGCTGACCCAGTACGGCACGTACGATACTGCTGCCCAGTACGATGGCCAGCACCACTCCCACCGCCACCAGCGCCAGCACAAACAGTGGTGCGCTACCGGAGGTTGAGCCCAGTGCCAGCTTCGCCCCGACACCACCGAGTATCCCGCCAATGAGCGCCATTGCGATAAACCCGCTCATCAGCATTTTTTTCAGCCCCGTGTCCTTGAACATGTTTTTGTTCTCCTTTGCCATTGTTTTCATTCCACGCCCTATGCCATCAGTTCCGCTTCACCCATTGACGTTGCCATTCCACCCATTTCCGCGAGGGAACTTGTCGCCTCATCCGGCAGCATCCTGTCGATATCAAGAATCATGATAAACTCGTTACCCTGCTTGCCCATGCCGCTGATAAAATCGGTTTTGACCCGCGAGCCCACCTTGGGGGCCGGTTCGATCTGGCCGGGATCCAACTCCATCACCTCACGCACCGAATCGGCCAGAGCCCCCATTATGAGGGATGAACCTTCGGCGGTAACCTCCATGACAATAATGCAGGTATTGACGGTGGTATCCGTCTCGGGAAGTCCGAAGAGCACCCGCATGTCAACCACCGGCACCACACTGCCACGGAGATTGATCACACCATGCATGTAGTTCCGTGTCTTCGGCACCTTCGTAACCGCCGTATACTCCAGGATTTCCCGAACCCTGGCCACATCCACTGCAAACACCTCGCTGTCGAGAACAAACGTGAGATACTGGGTTGCCTGCAACTCTTCAGCCATTGTTGTCCTCCCCTTCCGGTTCCGTAATCAAAAAAGCATGTTTGGTCGCCGTCTGATTTCAACATATGTGCCAAAGAGGCATAAAGAGTATGAACGACGTTTCAAAGCGCGCGCTGGCGGGCTGGTGCGTCTCTGTGCCGGGTGTGGGGGGAGAGCTTGTGACAACGAAGGCGGGTGACATGTCACAGGGCTTCACTGTGACATGTCACACAATAGTTGTGACATGTCACAGTGAAGCCCTGTACCTGTGTCATATTCCGGAGCTGCTATTTTAAAGCGGTTTCTTCAGGATAGCGATTGAAACGCATAGCGGCTGACACCGGACAGAGGTCTGTACTGGCCCCGTCAGTCGATTGCGGTTTCAGCTATCCAGGGCATCACGAACCTTGGCAGCCAGGTTATTGACGGAGAAGGGCTTCTGCATGAAACAGACTCCTTCTTCCGAGCAATATAACGAGAAACACCTGACTTTATTATTTTATGTTGTTTGAAACAGAGCGTAAGCTGCCATACGAAAAATAGCGGCGGCCTTGTTGGCAACCGGTTTGGTGGCGCTGCTCACCACCCTGCCGCCACTATTTTGATTGGCACTCTTCCAGGTGCCGGTATACCGTGCGTCGGCTGATGCCCAGCAGGTCGGCGGCGCGGCTCTTGTTGCCGCCAGTCATCACCAGAGCCTCCTCCAGGGTAAGAGGCGGTCGTGAAGAAGGGGCAACAGGAGCATCAACCGGGGAAGCGTCGTCGGCCCGCAGGGAATCGAGCAAATCCTGCGGAAGGTCGGAAAGGGAGATGATATCGGATTTGCAGAGAATGCTGGCATGCTCAATGGCATGCTCCAGTTCACGCACATTGCCCGGCCAGTCGTGCCTGTGGAAGACAGCCATGGCATCACTGGACACACCGGTAATGTCCCGACCGAACTTGACGTTGAACTTTGCAATAAAATGAGCCACCAGCGGTTCAAGGTCGTCCAGGCGTTCCCTGAGCGCCGGCAGCACCACCCGGACCACATTCAGGCGGTAGAAGAGATCCTGGCGGAACGTTCCCTGACTGACCTTATCGGCCAGATTCTGGTTGGTTGCGGCTATGATGCGCACATCCACCCGGAGGGGCGTAGACTCCCCTACCCGCTCGAACTCGCTTTCCTGCAGGACCCGCAGAAGCCGCATCTGCACGGCAGACGAGATATCGCCGATCTCATCCAGGAAGAGCGTTCCGCCGTGGGCCTTCTGGAAACGGCCGACCTTGTCGGCAATGGCGCCGGTAAACGCCCCGCGCACGTGCCCGAACAGTTCACTCTCCAAAAGCGACTCGGACAGGGCCGAGCAGTTGACCTTCACGAACGGACCTCCTGAACGCGCGCCGGTGGCGTGCAGGGCGGCCGCCACCAGTTCCTTGCCGGTTCCGCTCTCGCCGTTGATCAGAACCGTGGTCGGCACGTCGGCAAGCGCCTCGATCAGGGCGAACAGGCGCTGCATGGGCGCCGAGTTGCCGACGATGTTGTGGTATGTGCTTCTGGTACGCAGGGAGCGTTCCAGATCCACCAGGCGCGTCTCGTCGCGGATGACCGCCACCGCGCCATCCACCGTTCCGTCCGCATCCACCACCGGCGTGGAGGTAAACGAGGCCACGCGCGGCTTGCCCTCCCGGTTGCGGCACTCGAATCGCCGCAATTCCTGGGGGACATTGCGGCGCAGCGTTTCCAGCAGGGTGGCGGCGCACATACCGTTACAGCTCAGGTTGAGGGCAGCCAGATCCATCCCGATCATATCGCCGTTCAGTCCGCAGAGATGTCCCGCTGCCGCATTGAACTGGGCCAGACACCCCTCCCGGTCCACCATCACGATGGAATCCGTAACGGTGCGAAAGATGGCATCCAGATTGGCGCGATACAGCTCCCTCTCATCGTTCATCTTCTTCGCGCTCAGGGCATGACGGCTGACCGCCATCAGGGTTTCGTGGCGGATCGGCTTGGTGAGATAGTCGAATGCCCCCAACCGGACCGCTTCCGCCGCGGTATCCACCTCGGGACGGCCGGTGATCATGATTACCTGCGTCGACGGGTACATACTCTTTATATCGCCCAAAAGCCCGATGCCGCTCTCCCCGGCCAGCATGATATCCACCAGGGCCAGATCAAAAGGGGCGGCAGCCAGCAGGGCAAGAGCTTCACCGCGCCCCGCAGCAACCTCCACCCGAAAGCCCTCCTTCTTCAGCAGGCATCCCAGAGTAAAACGGATTCCCTCTTCATCGTCAACAAGCAGTATGCGAAAGCTGGATGGTTGCATAACAGAAATCATTACCTCGTTCAGTGGAAATATCGGTAAGCCGATGGAGCTGTCAGGCCATACCGGTCAGTATACGTATATCCCTTGATTTGTCCATCCCCCCGCAATCACGCACCTCTTCGCAAAAGCCTCTCCCATTCCTGTATTGACCTGACCGCGAGACTGGGGTAACTTGACCGCCACATTAGCAATCGGAAGGAATGCACACCCATGCAACGCCCCTCCTGGGACAGGTACTTCATCGACATAACTCGCCTGGTGGCCACCCGCTCCACCTGTCTGCGCCGGGGCGTGGGAGCGCTTCTGGTCAAGGATCGCAATATCCTGGCCACCGGCTACAACGGCGCGCCATCGGGCATCAGCCACTGCAGCGAGGCGGGGTGCCTCAGGGAACGCCTGAACGTCCCTTCGGGGGAGCGCCATGAACTCTGCCGCGGCCTGCACGCCGAGCAGAACGCCATCATCCAGGCGGCACGGCACGGCGTCAACATCGACGGCGCCACGCTCTACTGCACCACCATGCCCTGCGTGATCTGCACCAAGATGCTGATCAATGCCGGCATACGGCGGGTGGTCTTCGACGAGGGGTATGCCGACGACCTGGCCCGGGAGATGATCGCGGAATCGGGAATCAAGGTAGTCCACTTCCAGCGGGACTCCGGGGAGGATGAATCATGAAATGCCCGTTCTGCGGCAACTCCGACAGCAAGGTGGTGGATTCCCGGCCGGACAAGGGGGGCAGCGGCATACGCAGGCGGCGTGAGTGCGAACAGTGCGCCAAGCGTTTCACCACCCACGAACGCATCGAGGAGATGCTGCCGCTGGTCCTGAAAAAGGATGGCCGCCGCGAACCGTTCGAGCGCACCAAGATCATATCCGGCATAAAGAAAGCCTGCGAGAAGCGCCCCATCTCCGTGGAGGTGATCGAGCGCCTGGTGGACCGCCTGGAAACCCGCCTTCAGGAGTCGTCGGAGAAGGAGATATCCACAACCCTGATCGGCGAATGGATCATGAAAGAACTGCACGACCTGGATGAGGTGGCCTATGTGCGCTTCGCCTCGGTATATCGTTCCTTCCGCGACATCAATGAATTCATGCAGGAGCTGCAGGAGCTGCTGAAGAAATGACCGACGACATCAGGCAGATGAAACGGGCCCTGGCCCTGGCACGCAGGGGGATCGGCAAGACCTCCCCCAACCCGGCGGTGGGATGCGTCATCGTCAAGGACGGGGTCATCGTCGGCACGGGGTGGCACCGGAAGGCAGGCACCTCCCATGCTGAGATCCATGCCCTTGAGATGGCAGGAGAGAGCGCCCGGGGAGCCGACGTGTTTGTGACCCTGGAGCCCTGTTGTCACACCGGAAAGACCCCCCCTTGCAGTCAGGCACTGATCCGGGCAGGGGTGAGACGGGTGGTGGCCGGCATGTCGGATCCCAACCCCCGGGTCAGCGGCGGCGGCCTGGCCGAGCTGGAGACGGCCGGCATCCAGGTCGTCTGCGGTGTCCTTGAGAAGGAGTGCCGCGACCTGAACCGCCCCTTCATCAAGCAGGTCACCACCGGCATGCCCCATGTCACCTACAAGTGCGCCATGACCCTGGACGGCAAGATCGCCACCGTGAGCGGCGCATCGCGCTGGATCAGCTGCCAGGAGTCCCGCACACTGGTTCACCGCATGCGGGCGCGCATGGATGCAATCATGGTAGGAGTGGACACCATCATCGCCGACGACCCGCAGCTGACGGTTCGCCACGTAAGGGGCAGGAACCCGCTGCGGGTGGTGGTGGACACGCGCCTGCGTACCCCGGAGAGCGTCAGGGTACTCGGCGACGGCAATGCGGTCAACACCCTCATCGCCACCGCGGAAACCAACCCGCGCGTGCATCTGCGCTACCAGAACCAGGGGGCCACCATCCTGGTGTGCGATCAGGAGAACGGCCGCGTTTCCATGAAAGACCTGATGTTCAAGCTGGGCAAACGGGGGGTGCAGTCCATCCTGCTGGAGGGTGGAGGGCGCCTGGCCGGAAGCATGCTGGAACAGGGGCTGATCGACGAATTCGTCTTCTTCCTGGCACCCAAAATTCTGGGAAGCGACGGTTTTTCACCGTTCAGCCTGGTGGGAAGGACAAGCATGGAGCAGGCATCCAGGCTGAACATTATCAAAGTGAGCCGCAGCGGCATCGATATCGTCGTGCATGCGCGGTCGGAGGCGCCATGTTCACCGGCCTGATCGAAGATACCGGGCGGGTGACCGCCTTTGAACGGCGCGGCAAGGCCGGCCTGCTGCGGGTCGCGAGCTCCCTTCCCCTGGACGAGATTGCCATCGGCGACTCGGTTGCGGTCAACGGGGCCTGCCTGACCGTCACCGAGAAACGCGAGGGAACGCTGACGTTCGACGTATCCCCCGAGTCGCTCACAGCCACGACCCTGGGCAGCCTGGCAAGTGGAAGCCTGGTCAACCTGGAACGCGCCCTGCGTTTGGGGGACCGCATGGGGGGGCACATCGTCACCGGACACGTGGACTGTGTCGGCCGTCTGGCGCGCACGGAGAACAGCTCGCACCACCACGTCCTGGAATTCTCCCTTCCGGCTGGGAACGCACGCTATCTGGTGACCAAGGGATCGGTGACCATCGACGGCATCAGCCTGACGGTCAACAGGGTCAGCCAGGACGGCTTCACGGTCAACATCATTCCCCATACCCTGGAGCGAACCAGCCTGCACAGCTTGCGACCGGGCAATGAGGTCAACATCGAAACCGACATCATCGGAAAATACGTTGAACGGCTGACCCAGCCCTGGAAATCCGGCAGTGGCCTGACCATGAGGGCACTGGCCGAGAACGGTTTTCTGTAGTCGGCCATCGCCACCCAACTCCCTCCACATGCAGTACATATCCCCTTGACTTACGGGTAAGTCCACTGTATTGTTTTTTACCAATAAAATAACACATTATTCAAATCTCATGGAGATTGAATGAATTTCAATGAAAACGACCATAGGGAATTGGCACAAGCCGCTCGGATCAGCACTAGACTGATGGAGCGGTTTTTTTTTGCGCATCCCCGCCCATGAGACATCATTTCTGGCCCTGAACCCGCGTTTAACAGAATCCACAACGGAACAGACACCTTGATGCGCTACCTTCATATCCCCTTCACGAAACCAGACGCGAAGCAGTTTATTTCTCTTTTTGGCGCCAGCCTGATCTTTTTCATCTTTGTGACCAGCAGCTCCGTCTGGGGCATGGACAGGACGAAACTGATCATCGGCGGTGACAGCAACAACCTCCCCTACGAAGTCCTCCAAAAGGGGGTGCCGGGGGGGTTCAACATCGAACTGATGCGTGCAGTTGCCGAGGTCATGGGCCTTGACGTGGAGTTCCGGCTTGGCTCCTGGAACAATGCACGGCGAAACCTGGAGACAGGAAAGATTGACGTGCTTGCCGGTATGTACTACTCGGAGGAACGCAGCCGGCAGATGGACTTCTCCGTTCCCCACACCATGGTTACACCCGGTCTGTTCGTTCGTAAGGGGTCATCCATCCGCTCGTTCCAGGATCTCAAGAGCAAACAGGTTATCGTCCAGGAGGGCGATATTGTCCACGACCTGATGACACACTCCGGCATTACTCCCCACATCATCGTCGTGCAGGACGCCGCCCACGCCCTTAAGCTGCTGGCCTCGGGAAAGCACGACTGCGTGCTGACACCGTCCAAGCTGCAGGGGGAATACTTCATCAAAACATTCAACCTGACCACGCTGCACGCGGTCAAGACCGATCTGTCCCAACTGCGCTACTGTTTCGCGGTGCGAACGGGGAACCGGGAACTGCTCTTCAAACTGGACGAGGGGTTGAACATTCTCAAGGTTAACGGAACCTACCGACGGATCTACGAGAAATGGTTCGGTATCTACGAGAAAGAGGAGCAGTGGGGGACCATCAGATACTTCGTCGCCGCCCTGACACTGGTCGGCGGACTGCTGCTGGCCATTTTCCTCTGGTCCCGTTCCCTCCAGCGCCAAGTCAGGAGACGAACCGCAGAACTGGTGGCCAACGAGAACGAACTGCGCCAGGCGCAGGCGGAACTGGAGCAGCGGGTTGCCGAGCGGACAGCCGATCTGGCGGCCCTGAACGAGAACCTGCACAGGGAAATAGCGGAGCGCGCTCTGATTGAAGAGGGGCTCTGCAGGAGCAACCAGCGCCTGGATCTGCTGGCGGAAATGGCCGGCCAGCTACTGAGGAGCGAATCGCCGCGGAAGGCGGTGCTCTTCCTCTGCCGAAGAGTATTGAACTACCTTGAGTGCGACGTTTTTTTCAACTACCTGATTGACGACCAGCGACAGCGTCTGCACCTGAACGCCTGCAGCGGCATTGGAGAAGAAGACGTTGCCAGAATGGAGTGGCTCGACTTCGGCGTCGGCCTGTGCGGCTGCGCCGCCCGTGACGGTGTGCGCCTGGTGGTCAACAACCTCCAGGATACTGATGACCAGTACACAGCACTGGTGAAACCGTTCGGTATCAGGGCCTACGCCTGCCATCCGCTGATCTCCCATGGCCGGACCCTGGGGACGCTCTCCTTCTGCTCTCGCACCAGATGCGGTTTCAGCGACGATGATCTCGCGCTGATGAAGACTGTGGCCGATCATGTGGCCATCGCCATGGAGCGCAAGAAAGCAGGAGAACAACTGAAGCAACGCCAGGAACAGCTGGAGGAATTGAACAGGACCCTTGACAGGCGGGTACGGGAAGAGGTGATTCTGAACCGGCAGAAGGATCTCATGCTGATCCGCCAAAACCGCCAGGCCGCCCTGGGCGAGATGCTGGATCACATCGCCCACCAGTGGAAACAGCCGCTGAACGCCCTCTCCCTGATCATCCAGGATCTGGGGGAATCATGGTCAAGCGACGAACCGGATGAAGGGAACATCGAAGAGGCGGTGGACAAGACCATGGCGCTGGTGGAGCACATGTCCCAGACCATCAATGTATTCAGGGACTTTTACCGGCCGGAAAAGGAGAAGAAAGTCTTTCACATCAAGGAATCCATCGACAGGGCCCTCTCCTTCATCGAACCGACCCTGAGGGTCCATTCCATCAGCGTTGAACTGGACGTGGAGCCGGGATTGTCGGCATTTGGCTACCCCAAGGAATACGCCCAAGTGCTGCTCAACATCCTGGCCAATGCCAGGGATGCCTTCAGGACGAAAAATATCCAACAGCCCAGGATGCTCATACGCGCCTGCGGGGAAGACGACAAGGCCTCCGTCACCATCACCGACAATGCCGGCGGCATCCCCGAATCGATCATCGACAGGGTCTTCGACCTGTACTTCACCACCAATGAGGCCAACGGCGGCAGCGGCATCGGTCTGTACATGTCCAAGAACATCATCGAAAAGAGCATGGGGGGCAGCCTGGAGGTCATGAACACCGGCAACGGCACCCAGTTCCGCATCGACGTAAGCATATCATAAGGCTCCCATCACTCATCACTCATCACCAGCACACCTTCAACTCCCGGGCAGCCTTGGTCTCGTCCAACCGAGAAACCGGCATGGTCAGCGGCGCATCCAGTAACACCCGGGGATTGCTCTCCGCCAGTCCGGACGCCTCGATCATGGCATCGATAAACCCATCCAGTGTCGCCCTGCTCTCGGTTTCAGTCGGCTCGATCATGATGGCTTCCCTGACGTTCAGGGGGAAATAGACCGTGGGCGGGTGGAATCCGCGGTCAATGAGGTACTTGGCGATGTCGATGGCATGGACACCCTGGGCCAGCTGCCGGGAGGCCGAGAACACGCACTCGTGCATGCAGGGAAGATCATGGGGGAGTTCGTAATGCCCTTTAAGTCGCTCTTTGATGTAGTTGGCGTTCAGCACCGCAGCTTCGGACACCCGCATCAGCCCTTGGCGACCGAGCATGGTTATGTAGGCGTAGGCCCTTGCCAGCACGCCGAAATTACCGAAGAAGTTGGCACAACGCCCGATGGAGAGTTCCGATTCCGTTTCCAGACACAAACGGCCATGCTCGTCCATTCGGACGCGTGGCAGCGGCAAGAAGGGGATCAGCGCCTGCCTGACCCCCAATGGCCCGGCGCCGGGACCGCCGCCACCGTGGGGCGTGGCAAAGGTTTTGTGCAGGTTTACATGCACCACGTCAAAGCCGATATCACCCGGCCGCACCCTACCCAGGATGGCGTTCAGGTTGGCGCCGTCGTAGTACATGAGGGCATCATGGGAGTGGGCGATGTCGCAGATCTCCCGGATGCGTGGATTGAACAGCCCCAGGGTGTTGGGGCAGGTCATCATGACCGCCGCCACCTGATCGTTCATGGCCTGCCTGAACAGCTCCATGTCCATGTCCCCCTGGGTACCGGAGGCAACGGTGATGATCTCATAGCCCGCCATGGCCGCCGAGGCGGGATTGGTGCCGTGGGACGAATCCGGCACCAGAACGTAGCGCTTGCGCTTGCCCCGGGCCCGGTGGTAGGCGGCGATCAGCATGATGCCGGTCATCTCCCCCTGGGCGCCCGCCAGCGGCTGGGTGCAGACCTCGTCCATGCCGGTGATGTCGGCCAGGAGCTGCCCCAGGTCGTAGAGCAGCCCCAGGCTCCCCTGACAGAGCTCCTCGCCGCCCGGCAGGAGCGCCGTCATGGGATGAAACGCCTCGAACAGCAGAGCCGCGTCCTCCAGCACCCTGGGGTTGTACTTCATGGTGCAGGAACCCAGGGGATAGAAATGGGTGTCCACCGAGAAGTTGCGCCGGGAGAGGTTGGTGAAGTGCCGCACCAGGTCCAGCTCCGAGAGCTGGGGCAGTTCCGCCGGTACTACACGCAGAAGCTCCTCAGGCAGCGATTCCGAGACGGGCACGTCCGAGGCGGGCAAGGCCACACCGCGCCGCCCGGCAACCGACTCTTCGTAGATCAGCCGCATAACGCCACCTCCAGTTGCCGAGCCAGGTGATCGATCTCCCGACGGCTCCGCTTCTCGGTCACGGTCACCACCATCAGCCGCTCCGAATCCCGGTAGTAGGTGGAGAGCGGCACTCCGGCCGCCACCCCCTGCCCCAGCAGCGCCGCTACGGCAATGCCGGCCGGTGCGGGGAGCGAGACGGTGAATTCGTTGAAGGTGGGGGCCGAGCGCAGGACGGACACTCCGGGGATTTCCTCCAGGCGCGCCTTGGCGTACTCGGACTTGTCCCGGTTCAGACGAGCCAACTCCGTCAGCCCATCCCTGCCCAGTGAAGAGAGGAAGATCAGCCCCCGCAGGGCGCAGAGGCTCTGGTTGCTGCAGATGTTGGAGGTGGCCCGGTGGCGCTTGATGTGTTGTTCGCGGGCCTGCAGGGTCAGCACATAGCCGCGCCTCCCCTGTCCGTCCACGGTTTCGCCCACCATGCGACCGGGCATGTTGCGTACCAGGGCCTTACGCGCCGCCATGAAGCCGAATGAGGGGCCGCCGAAGGAGAGCGGGTTGCCCAGGCTCTGGCCATCCCCCACGGCGATATCCACGCCCATCTCCCCTGGCGTCTTCAGCAGTCCCAGGGAGACGGGGTAGACCGAACTGATCAGTAGCGCCCCCCTGGCGTGGAGCAGGTCGGCCAGAGACGAGTAATCATCCACCGTGCCGAAGAAAGTGGGGTTCTGCACCAGCAGGCCGGCCACGCCGTCGTCCAGTACAGTTTCAAGTTCCCCGCGGTTCAGCAATCCGTCCAGAGGTTCGATCTCCAAAACCTCCACATCCAGATTCCCCAGATAGGTTTTCAGCACCTGGCGGGAGAAGGGGTTGACGCAGCCGTCCACCACGATCCTCCTGCGCCCGGTGACGCGCAGGGCCATCATAGCAGCCTCGGCGCAGGCGGTGGCGCCGTCGTAGAGCGAGGCATTGGAAACATCCAGATCGGTCAAGCGGCAGATGGCGGTCTGGTATTCGAACAGCGCCTGCAGAGTACCCTGGGAGCACTCCGGCTGATAGGGGGTATAGGCGGTATAAAACTCCGACCTGCCGGCCAGGTGAGAGACGACGGAGGGGACCAGGTGGTCGAAGTAACCTCCGCCGATGAAGGGGACGATCCCCTGTCCGTTTTCAGCGGCCAGTTCCCGCATCCTGGCCAAAGCTTCGAACTCCGACATGCCGGGAGGGATGTTGAAGGTCCTGGCCCGCAGCTCTTCGGGGATGGACGCGAACAGATCATCCACACTGGCGACGCCGATCAGGTCGAGCATCTCCCCCCTCTCCTCCGGCGTGTGGGGACAATAATGGCTGTCATCCATGGCTGACTCCTACAGGCTTTTCAGGTAGCAGGCGTACTGTTCTTCCGTCATCAGTTTCTCCAGTTCGGTTGCGTCATCCAGTTCCAGCCAGGCCATCCACCCCCTGTCCCAGGGGCTCTCGTTGACCAGTTCGGGCGCGCCCTCCAGCTCCCCGTTGACCTTGACCACGGTTCCGGAAACCGGCGCGAAGATATCACTGGCAGCCTTGACCGACTCGATGCTTCCCAGCAGATCGAACTGTCCGACCTTTACTCCAATCTTGGGCAGTTCAACGAAGGTGACATCGCCCAACTCCTGGGCCGCATGTTCGCTTATGCCGACTACCCCCACCCCGTCCTGCAGCCTGACCCACTCATGTTCTTTGGTGAAATAGATCTCCGCCATGATCTCCCCTCCCCTTCCCGATCTCATGCAGCTCATTCAAATGACTCTCATAATCATAATCGACAAACGTAAACTCTCAAGGAGCCTCCCCTGTTCTCGCGATGCCTTGAAGAAGCCGGATATGACGGCCGTTGTGCTCAGAATAAGAGGTGTGACAGGGAGGGGTGCGCAGGACTGAATCGGGACACCGACCGGGCATCTGGCGCAGTTGTCGCCCCTGGGGCAGCAGGACGTGGTCAAATCCTGCTCATCTTGGCGTCCAGCACCAGCGTTCCTGACGGGTAGAGGATGACCGGATTCAGGTCGATGGTCCGAAACTGACCGCTCGCAATCACTTCAGAAACCATCACGATCACGTGGGTCAAGGCACACACGTCCAGAGGAGGCTGCCCCCGAAAACCCTTAAGGATCTTCTCCCCCTTGGTCTCTTTCATCAGCCAGATGGCCTGCTGACGGTCAACCGGCGCCAGGGCGAAGGATACATCACGGAAAAGCTCCACGAAAAGACCGCCCGGACCGAACATGACGATGGGACCGAAACTGTTGTCCACAATCCCGCCCACAATCACTTCGAAACCGGGCCGGGCCATCTCCTCCACCAGGACCCCTTCGGCATGTTCCATCCGCGATAGTTCCGACACTGCTTTTTGAAGTTCATCCCCGTTTCCTATGCCGAGCCGCACACCGCCGATGTCGCTTTTGGAGGCAATCCGTGATGACACAACCTTGGCGACCAGCGGAAAGGAGAGTCCGGCAACGGACAGGATCTTTGTTCCGCGGGAAATAAACATGCCTTTGGGTACGGATAGACCCAGTCCGCGGAGTAATTCCTTCACTTCATGCTCGCGAAAGGGATCACGATCCGACCGTGCTCGCAGGAATTCATCGATTCTGTCTCCAGTCGTCATCTGGTTTCATCCCCCCGACCATGCAGCAGCATGGCCAGCGCCCGCACGGCCCTCTCCGGGGAAGGATATACGGGTATCTTACCTTTCTCCATGAGCCTGGCCAGTTTGCGGGAGATTCCGCCCTGAGCGACATGGGCAACCACCGGCTTGCCCGTTGCCATGCTAAAATCGTGCACCATCTCTGCCACCGCCAGGGTAACCCCGGAGACTGCGGTCAGGGCTATGACGATGAACCCGTCATAGGCTTCGCGCACCGCATCGAGGGCCACCCGGTAATCCTCCGCCCTCACCTGGCCGGTGAGATCGATGGGGTTAGCGATGGCGTAAAATGAGGGGAAAGACACTATGAGACGTTCCACGACCGCTTCGGGCAGGGGTGGGAGTTCCAGTCCGGCCCGGCCACACTCATCCGCGGCCAGCACCCCCGAACCGCCGCCATTGGTGATGACGCAGACCCGTTTCCCGGACGCCGGCCGCTGCAGCGACAGGGCTTTCGCCCCATCCAGAAGGGACTCGTAATCAATGGCCTCCTGTATCCGGAACTGTCTGAGGATCGAGCGGAACACCTCGTAGCTGCCGGCAAGCCGCCCGGTATGGGAACATGCAGCCTTCTGGCCACCGGCTCCCTTGCCCGCCTTGAGGACAAGCAGAGGCTTGGTGTTATCCAGATTCCGCGCCGCTTCGATGAACCTGCGGCCGTTGCCGACGGATTCCAGGTATGAAATGACCACGCGGGTTTCCCGGTCTTCGGCCAGGTATTCGTACACATCGGCCGCGTCCAGGTCGACTGCGTTTCCATAATTGATGACCTTTGAAACGCCCATGTTCGCCTGCCGGACCGCCTCCAACAGGCAGACCACGAGCGCGCCGCTCTGGGAAACGATCGCCACGTTCCCCTTGCCCGGTTTTTTCAACAGCGCATGGGGGAGAAACATCGTATCCAGGCCGTGGCGGGGATTGTAAACGCCGAGACAGTTCGGCCCTATGAGCCTGATTCCGGCTTCCCTGCCGATGTGCTTAATCTCTTCCTGCAACTCCCAGGCGCCGACTTCAGCGAATCCGGCGCTTACTATCAGCGCAAACCGGACCTTGCCCGCGTGCTGGTGCAGGATGCCGGGAACCTCTGCCGCGGGACGCATGATGATGGAGAGATCCACGGGACAGGGGAGATCACCTATGGAGCGATAGGCTGTGCGCCCCATGAGTTCCGCATAGTTGGGATTGACCGGATACACCTCCCCTTTCAAACCGAGCAGGTTTTTCAGGACAATGCCCCCCAGTTTCTCCTCGCTCGCCGCTGCCCCGATGAGGGCGACACGTGTGGGGGAAAAGAGTGAATCAAGCTCCGCCATGCCCAGGTCCTTCCGGTATCGTGATAGATCGGTGTTTACGTAGAAATTCGTTTTTATCAGACGAATCCAATTCTTAAACAGTCTGATTGCCTATCAGTATGGTACCGCATATAGGGCTGATTTCTACTCGCAGGCCCTGCCGGCGCACTGCCTGAACCGCATGGTCTTCCCCCTTCAGACAAAAAAAGGCTCCCCGACGCACCGAGCGGTACGCCGGGGAGCCTTTTATGCAGCGAGGCTTACCCTTTCAGCTGAACAGGAACTATTTTTTCAGGCGCGGGTCCCCGGCATAGCCAAGGGCCTTCCAGTCCAGTCGCCCCTTGGCGCCGTGGCAATCAGCGCACCTGAGCGCCTTCTCCTTGGGAGCCACCATGTGGTTGACCGGCCAGACCATGGAGGTTTCGATCCAGCCGAACTTTCCGCTGTACGGTTGTCCGGCCGACTTCATGCCCGCCGCGATGGCCTTGCCCCAGTCGTAGTGAACCCAATAGGCGCTCTCGCTGGTGGGAGGTCCGAAGACGTTGACAACCGCTACGGTTTTATTTTCACTGTCGTAGGGCTGTTTCCCCCTCATGACCTTGAAGGGGAAGATCCTGGCGTTGGGATCCTTACGGCTTCCCTTTGCCGCTGACAACTTGACCTCCCTGGTCGGATCGATTTTGTCGCCCAGAAGGACGCGCTCAACCGAGCCGTTGTACCAGAAATAGGTGGGAACGATATCCTTTTCCCAGGCAAAATCACCCTTCATTTTGTCGTACTGTTTCTCGCCATAGGCGTCCTTCTTCACCTCTTCGGGTTTCACGTCCTTGCCGGCGGTTGACCAGTCCCACCAGACCTTGGTCGGCTTTGCCTTGGCAAAAGTGGGTATGTGGCAGGTCTGGCAGGCGATCTTCCCGGCATGCCTGTTCAGCATGGCGTTCTTGTGCGCGTCACCCCGGTGGCAGTCGGTGCAGCCCATGGTGCGGGCGGCGCCGCTGCCCAGCGAGACGGAAGCTGCCTCACCCTTGATGGCGTGGTCGTTCCCCCGGTGACAGGACTCGCAGGTCATCTGCGACTTCCCTCCCATGTGGATATCGATGTCCGGAGTGGGATTGGTCAAGGTGGAATCCAGGTCGCCATGCTTGACCCGGTCGCCGCCGCCACCGTAGAAGTGGCAGGAACCGCAGGTTGCGCGGGTCGGTTTGCCCACGGACTGGGCAACCCTGACCAGGTCAACCGGTTCCCACACGTTTCCCTTGGGGAATTCCTTCTTCTCGCCTGCGTACACCGGGTGTCCGGCCCCGGACGGAAACTTCCTGTAGGTTCCGGTGCTGTCATGGCAAACCAGGCAGTCCACGTTCTCCGCCTTGGTGAAGTCGAAGGAACTGTCCTTCCAGCCATAGCCGGCATGACAACTGGTGCAGCGGGACCAGTTGGAAGGGAGGGCGATGCAGAAGTTGTTCAAAGCGTTCTTCTTGCCGTACTCCATGCTCTTGCCGTTCACGACCTGTTTCTTGGACCAGGTCCAGTGCACCGACTTCATGAAAGATTGCGTCTCCTGTTCATGACACTCCATGCACTTCCTGGTCACTTCGGGGCCGTTCTTGAATGGACCGCGGATGAACTCCGCATGGTTCGGCCCGGCGAATGCCGGATGGGATGCGCACCCCATAGCCAGGATGAACAGGACGAAAAAATGTCTCTTCATGTGACAAACCTCCTTCGTTATTAGTGCACCGTCACACGGAACAGGACCCGCTTGCGAGTCATCCCCTGCCAGGGCACGTCGGAATCCGTTTCCAGAAGAATCTACTCCCTGAGCGACCCCTTGCCATAGAAAGGGAGTTCACAGACCACGGCCTCCATGCTGACCCGTTCGTGTCCGATGGTCAGACGGGTACCGATCCCGGCAGCCTCCGGCCTGACCAGCCCCAGGCCGATGCCGCACCCCAGCATGGGGGAGAAGACGCCGCTGGTCACGCTCCCCACAACCTGACCGCAACAGTGGATGTCGTAGTGCTGACGGGGCGAACGGCGGCCCTCCACCCGAAAGGCTACCTTGCATCGGGAAAGCCCCTGCTCCCTCTGGGCCAATAACGCATCCCTGCCTACAAAATCCTTGTCGAAATTGACAAACATCTCCAGACCGGCCTCCAGGGGGGTGATGCTCTCGTCGATATCGTGGCCGTAGAGGGAGTAGCCCAACTCCAGACGCAGCAGGTCCCGGGCGCCCAGGCCGGCCGGCCTGACCCGCTGGTCACGCAGCAGCAGGTCCCACAGTTCACCGACCCTGGCGCTGGGGAGGAAAATTTCAAAGCCCAGTTCACCGGTATAGCCGGTGCGGCTGACCAGCGCCTGGCACCCCAGGATCTCCATGGGGATGGACCTAAAGTAGGCCAGTTCCGCCACCTGCCCTCCGATGGTATCCACCAGCACCTGGCGCGCCAGGGGGCCCTGCACATCCAGCTTGCCGGTCTCATCGGTAATGTCCCTGAACGAGCCTCCCCGCAGGCGGCTGGCGATAACGCTGAAGTCAGAGGCGATGGTGGCGGCGTTGACCACGATCATGGCGCTGCTCTCAGTCAGGCGGAAGACGATCAGGTCGTCGATGATCCCCCCCCGATCGTTGAGCAGGAAACCGTAGCGCGAGCGCCCCAGCGGGATGGTTGCCACGGAGAAGCTGAACAGCTCTTCCAGTCCATGGGCATTTAAATCACCCTCGAACAGGAACTCCCCCATGTGGCAGATATCGAACAGCGCCGCCCGTTGTCGGCACCAGCCATGCTCGGCGATGATCCCCGCGTACTGGATCGGCATATCCCAGCCGCCAAAGGGGCCCATGCGGGCATTCAGGCTTTTGTGTCTGGCATTCAGGGGGGTCTGTTTCAACGATTCATCCATGTCAACCACTCCGTTAAAACTGCCGGGAAGAGGCCAGGTTAGCGCCCGCCATTGTTTCCCGGCTCAGCCTGAATTCCCGTGTGCAATTGTCCGACCTGCCGGAGGCGCTTTCTCGTCCGATGTTGACGGAAAGTATACCGTCCCTCCGCAATAATGCCACTGTCCGCGAAAGCAGGAAACCAGTCCGAATCATTCCCGTGGATGAAGTGCTGCACGGGGGATGGTGCGGAATCAGTGCACAGTGCGATGGAGAGCTACAGGGAGGCTAGCGGTCTGCCGGGAATCGGCAGCCAACATACAGACACAGCCATCTGCCGAAATCAGGAGAGAATGGTATGAGGGTGGAGTATGAAAGGTGAGTCCGGCACCTGGCTCCGGGGCGGTCCCGTCGGAACCTGCTCACCGGCATCCTGTCAGGCCGGCGGAAAGCGGTCAATAACGTCCAGAAAATCCTGTGGCAGCAGGGAGCGCACCCGGCTGGCGATGATCTCCGGGACAGCGCCGTAATGGGCGGCGGCGATGGCACCGGTGATGCAGGCCTGGGTGTCGCTGTCCCCTCCCAGGGAAACCGCCTTCCTGATTGCGTCCTCGTAGTCGCTGGACTCCAGAAAAGCGATCACCGCTTCAGGTACGCTCCCCTGGCAGGAGACGTCGAAGTGGTAGCCGAGCCTGATCTCGGCCAGGGTGCGCCCCAGGTCATAGCCGAAGCGGCTCTCCAGCTCGTGCCGAATTGCCCTTTTCCCCGCCCCGCTTTTACCCAGAAACACCGCCAGGGCAACGGCCTGGGCCCCCTTGATCCCCTCGGGGTGGTTGTGGGTCACCACGGCGCTGCGAAACGCCTCGGCAAGTACCCGTTCCTGGCTGTCAAAGGCTAGTCCCACCGGCGAGACCCGCATGGCCGAGCCGTTCCCCCAGCTGCCATAGGGTTGGGGGTCTTCAGCGCGCAACCAGCGCATGAAGCAGCCACCGTACCCGGCCCGGGGATAGCGCCGTCCCAACCGGTGCATCCAGGCGCCGTAGTCGCCATCCTCCAGGATGGCCCGGGCCACGGCAACGGTCATGACCGTATCGTCGGTGAAGCGGCTCCCCGCTTGGAAGAGCGGGAAATCCTCGCGCTTGACGGGACTGAACTCATACACCGAACCGATGACATCGCCGGCAATAGCTCCCAGCATGGGCGCACCTCCTCCGGAAACAGGGAACGCCGCCCCCCGATCGAACGGCGTTCTCCCAGTATAACGCAGCTTCCCCGCTCCGGGAGAGGGCGGGAGGTTGGCTGGGCACTCCGACCTAGAGGGTCCTCCCTGCCGCCGCGGCGAACAGCTTCAGCTTTTCCATCATGGCGGCGAACTTAACCGGCTTGAGCGACTGGGCGCCGTCGCTGGAGGCGTTTTCCGGGTCGGGGTGCACCTCCACCATCAGCCCGTCTGCTCCTGCCGCCACGGCGGCGTAGCACATGGGCGCAACATAGTGGTGGTTGCCGGTGCCGTGGGAGGGATCGATCACCACCGGCAGATGGGTCTTCCCTTTCAGCACCGGTATGGCCGACAGGTCCAGCGTGTTGCGGGTGGCTGTCTCGAAGGTGCGGATACCCCGCTCGCAGAGGATCACCGACTGGTTTCCCTCGCTCATGATGTACTCGGCGCTCATCAGGAACTCCTGGATCGTCATGGACATACCCCGTTTCAGCAGCACAGGACGTTTGAGCTGACCGACCTTCTTCAATAGGGCGAAGTTCTGTGCGTTGCGGGCGCCGATCTGCAGCATGTCGGAGTATTCGGCAACCAGTTCGGCGGTCTCCGGGTTGATCACCTCGGTGACAAAGGGAAGACCGGTTACCTCGCGCGCCTTGGCCAAGAGTTTTAGCCCCTCTTCCTCCATCCCCTGGAAGGAGTAGGGAGAGGTGCGCGGCTTGAAGGCACCGCCCCGCAGCATCTGCGCCCCGGCCGCCTTCACCGCTATCGCCGACTCGATGATCTGCTCCTCGCTCTCCACGGAACAGGGGCCGGCCATGACGATCAACTGCTGGCCGCCGATGCAGACCTGATCGTTGACCCGCACCAGACTGGCCTCTTTCTTCAGCTCCTTGGAAGCCAACTTGTACGGCTGGAGGATCGGCAGGACATTCTCGACTCCGTGCATGGATTCCACCTTCTGCAACACCGCCTTTCCCCGCTCGTCTCCGATGGCCCCGATCACGTCCCTGGTGGAACCGTGGATGACATGCGGCTTGTAGCCCAGTTCCCTGATGCGCTTCAATACCTCGTCCCGTTCCTTCTTGGTTGCCCCGGCCTTCATGACGATGATCATCTCTGCTCCTTTTTGGCCACAAAACGAACAGGAGCCGGAAGGTTCCCCCCCGGCTCCTGAACCCGCACCTGGTGCGGCTGCATAAAAAAAGCCGGGGAGACTTCCGTCTGCCCCGGCTTTGTGGTGTGTGATGGTGCTGCTTCGCGTGAATCTACACCCCTACCCGGGCAGACGGCTGAAAATAAAAGCCGTACCAAAAGTAAAAGGAATAGTTCGTAAAGAAGCGCTCTGAATTCATGCCAGTCACTAAAACACAGCAATCAAACGGTTGTCAAGACAAAATCCACCACGGGCGCTAGGGATGCGGAAACCCCGTCTACTGGCCGGTCAGTTCATCGGCAACCCTTACCAGATCAGGCAGGTCGGGCTTGGTGAGGATGTGGTTGGCGCCCAGCCCGATCCATTTACGCTTATTGTCCTCCGAGGCCAGGGAGGAGAAGATCACCACCGGAAAGTCCTTAAGCGCCTCGTCCTTGCGGATCAGCGAGGTGAGGTGCAGACCGTCCATCTGCGGCATTTCCACATCGGTGATCACCAGACTGAGGATGCTTCTGATATCCGTGCCATCCTGTGCGCAGCATGCAAGCTTTTTCTGAATGAGGTCCCAGGCCAGGGCGCCGTTTTCCGCCTCCTCCACAACATAACCTGCAGCGCGCAGGGAAGCGCACATGGTGTTGCGTATGAACAGCGAGTCATCGGCCACCAGTATGGTCTTCTGGGAGCGGTCCGCGTTCGGATCTCGTTCCAGCAGATCTGCGCTGTTCATGGGCCTGAGGGCGCTCTGGGAGCAGAGTTCGCCCACGATCTTCTCGAAATCCAGGAGCAGGATGATACGGTCCTCCATCTTCACCAGGCCGGTTACCTGTTCGCTGTGCACCGACCGTGACGGCGGCTCCACGTTCTTCCAGGAGATACGGTAGATACGGGAAACCGAGTGCACCAGTACCCCCACCATCAGGTTGTTGAACTCCAGCACCACCACCCGGTCAGCCACCAGGTCACCGGTGTCCTTGCCCAGCACCTGGGCCAGGTTGATGATGGTGATCACCTTGTCGCGTAGCTTGATCATCCCCTCGACGCCCGGCTTGGCGTTGACCACCTTGGACATCTGCGGCAGGCGGATTATTTCACGGACCTTGGCCACATTGACCCCGTAGTAACAGGGGATCACATTTCCATGCCAGTCCATCTCGTCGATCCTGAATTCGACGATTTCCAACTCGTTGGTGTCGCTTTCCAGCAGAATCTTGTCACTCTTCATGTTCATGTTCGCCCCCCCTGAAATACCTGACAACAGCTATCCGTATACCACTGATTGAGTAATTCCGCAATTTTACATTAAAAAGGACCGTAAACGTGCCGTGGCGGCCATCCTTGACAGGCCATCACGCCTATGCTAGCTTGTAAACCCTTTGCAATTTCAAATCTTTGGAGTCAGCATGGCCTGCCCCGATTTTACTACATTCCTGGAATTATCAAGCCGCGGCAACCTGATACCGGTATACCGGGAGATCATGGCGGATATGGACACCCCCGTCAGCGCCTTCAGAAAGCTGGATGACGGCCGTTTTTCCTTTCTGCTGGAGAGTATCGAGGGTGGTGAAAAATGGGCGCGCTACAGTTTTCTCGGCTCCACCCCCTCCATGATCGTCCGCTCCAAGGGGAGTTGCGTGGAAATCATCGAGGACGGCGTGACCACCACCCTGTCCAGTGACGACCCACTGAGATGCGTCCGTGATGTGATGGCCCGCTTCACCCCCGTGGAGGTGGAGGGACTGCCGCGCTTCTTCGGCGGCGCGGTCGGCTACCTGGGCTACGACATGGTGCGACACTTCGAGCATCTGCCGACCACGAAACCGGCTGTCATCGACGCCTACGACACCTACCTCTTAATAACCGACACCATCGTGATCTTCGACACCATGAGCCAGAAGATAAAGGTGGTCTCCAACGCCCATGTCAGCCAGGGCAAATCCCCCCGCCAGGCCTATGACGAGGCCATCGCCAACATAGAGTCCATCGTGAAGCGGCTGCGCATGCCCCTACCGGACATGACCGTGCCCCCCAGTGCCCGGCGAACGGAACTGCGCTCCAACATCAGCCGGGAGGAGTACGAGGCAGGCGTTGAAAAAGCCAAGGAGTACATCCGGGCCGGCGACATCATCCAGGTCGTCCCCTCCCAGCGCTTCAGCGGAAAACTGGAGGCCGACCCCTTCGACGTCTACCGGGTCATGCGCACCCTCAACCCCTCCCCCTACATGTTCTTCCTGCGTCTTGACGGCACCATCATCGCCGGCGCCTCGCCGGAAGTCATGGTGCGCAAGGAGGGGACCGGCGTGGAACTGCGTCCCATCGCCGGCACCCGCCCGCGGGGCGTCAGCGGCGAGGAGGACATCCGCCTGGCGGAGGAACTTTTGGCCGACCCCAAGGAGCGGGCCGAACATGTCATGCTGGTTGACCTGGGCAGGAACGACCTGGGCAGGGTCTGCGAGACCGGCAGCGTGAAGGTGTCCGAGCTGATGGTCATCGAACGCTACTCCCACGTCATGCACATCGTCTCCAACGTGCAGGGAGAGCTGAAGCCGGAGAGCGACGCCTTCGACCTGGTGCGGGCAACGCTTCCGGCCGGCACCCTCTCGGGGGCGCCCAAGATCAGGGCCATGCAGATCATCGACGAACTGGAGCCGGTGCGCCGGGAAGTCTACGGCGGCGCGGTGGGGTACTTCTCCTTCTCCGGCAACATGGACTTGGCCATCACCATCCGCACCCTGGTGATCAAGGACGGCATGGTACACCTGCAGGCCGGCGGCGGCGTGGTGGCAGACTCGGACCCGGCCGCGGAGTGGCAGGAGACTGTCAACAAGGCCATGGCCGCGCGACGGGCCATCGAGATCGCCGAGGGAGGGCTGGAATAAAATGCTTTTGATGATCGACAACTACGACTCCTTCACCTTCAACATCGTCCAGTACTTCGGTCAACTGGGTGAAAATGTGCGGGTGCACCGCAACGACAAAATCACCCTTGATGAGATTGAAACCATGCGCCCCCAGCGGCTGGTCATATCCCCCGGACCCTGTTCCCCCGAAGAGGCCGGCATCTCCGTGGCAGCCATCAGGCACTTCGCCGGCAAGATCCCGATCCTGGGGGTCTGTCTGGGGCACCAGGCCATCGGCGCCGCCTTTGGCGGCAACGTGGTACGCAGCGTGTCGCTGATGCACGGCAAGACCTCCCCCATCCACCACGATGGCAGGGAACTGTTCCAGGGCCTAGCCAATCCCTTCCAGGCCACCCGCTACCACTCCCTGGTGGTGGACCGCCCCACCTTGCCGGACTGCCTGGAGGTGACCGCCTGGGTGGACAACGGCGAGATCATGGGACTGCGCCACCGGCAGCTGCCCATCTGGGGGGTGCAGTTCCACCCCGAATCGATCCTCACCGAGGGGGGCATGGAGATGCTGGCCAACTTCCTGCGCATCAGCGCACATCGGTGAGAAGTGAAGCGTGAGGTCTCTTTCCCCCTCACTCCTTACCCTTCACCGATGTATGCCAATACCAGAACATATCGTTATTTCGGGGGAGAAGGGCTGCATATGCCCCCGTATTTTTTTAGTGCGTGATTGCAAATAATTCCAGGAACGGTATTTCGACACATGACCAGAGAACTTGCCAAAGGCTACGAGCCCCACGACGTTGAAAAGAAATGGTACGCCGAGTGGGAAGAGAAGCACTACTTCCACGCCGACGCCACCTCCGACAATAAACCCTATTCCATCGTCATCCCCCCCCCCAACGTGACCGGCGCCCTGCACATGGGACATGCCCTCAACAACACTATGCAGGACATCCTCTGCCGCTGGAAACGGATGCAGGGGCACAACGTACTCTGGATGCCCGGCACCGACCACGCTGGCATCGCCACCCAGAACGTGGTGGAGCGCCAGCTGGCCGCCGAGGGCATGGACCGCCACGACCTGGGACGGGATGCCTTCATCCAGCGGGTCTGGAAGTGGAAGGCGGAATCGGGCGGCCAGATCATCGGCCAGCTGAAACGCCTGGGCGCCTCCTGCGACTGGGAGCGGGAGCGCTTCACCATGGACGCGGGGCTCTCCAAGGCGGTGCGCACGGTGTTTGTGAAACTCCACCAGGACGGCCTGATCTATCGCGACAACCGCCTGATCAACTGGTGCCCCCGTTGCCACACCGCCCTCTCCGACATCGAGGTGGAACACGAGGAGCAGAAAGGGCACTTCTGGCACATCCGCTACCCGGTGGTGGGCGAGCCGGGACGCTTCGTCATCGTGGCTACCACCCGCCCGGAAACCATGCTGGGGGACACGGCGGTGGCGGTGCATCCCGAGGACGAACGCTACAGCGACCTGGTGGGCAAGAAAGTGCTCCTGCCGCTGGTCAACCGTGAGATCCCGGTGGTGGCCGACGACTACGTTGACCGCGAGTTCGGCACCGGCGTGGTCAAGATCACCCCGGCCCACGACTTCAACGACTTCGAGGTCGGCCTGCGCCACGGACTGGACAAGATCAACGTTTTCGACGAATCGGGGGTCATCAACGCCGCCGGCCACCAGTACGAGGGGATGGACCGCTTCGCCGCCCGCGAACGCATCGTGGCCGACCTGGAGCAGGCCGGCCTCTTGGACAGAATCGAAGACCACGCCATGTCGGTGGGCGGCTGCTACCGCTGCAAGACCGTCGTTGAGCCCTATCTGTCGCTGCAGTGGTACGTCAAGGTCGGCCCGCTGGCCGAGCGCGCACTTCAGGCGGTGAAGGAGGGAAAGACCCGCATCCTACCGAAACAGTGGGAGAATACCTACTACGACTGGATGGAGAATATCCGCGACTGGTGCATCTCGCGCCAGATTTGGTGGGGACACCGCATCCCGGCCTGGTTCTGCGACCACTGCGGCGGCGTGACCGTAGCCATGGAAGATCCCACCAGCTGCTCCGCTTGCGGCAGCGACGAGATCCACCAAGAGACCGATGTGTTGGACACCTGGTTCTCCTCGGCTCTCTGGCCCTTCTCCACCATGGGATGGCCCGACAAGACCCCCGAGCTGGAGCGTTTCTACCCCACCTCCTGTCTGGTCACCGGCTTCGACATCCTCTTTTTCTGGGTTGCCCGCATGATGATGATGGGGCTGCACTTCATGGACCAAGTCCCCTTCACGGACGTGTACATCCACGCCCTGGTGCGCGACGCCCACGGCCAGAAGATGTCCAAGTCCAAGGGGAACGTGATCGACCCGCTGACCATCATCGACCAGTACGGCACCGACGCCTTCCGCTTCACCCTGGCCGCCTTTGCCGCCCAGGGGCGCGACATCAAGCTGGCCGAGGAGCGCATCGCCGGCTACCGCAACTTCTGCAACAAGGTCTGGAACGCGGCCCGCTTCACCCTGATGAACCTGGACGGCTTCGATCCGGACGGCATCACCCTGGGTGAGCTTTCCCTCTCGGCGGGAGACAAGTGGATCCTGCACCGCCTGAACGAGACCGCACGCCTGGTGGACGAGAGCCTGACCGGCTACCGCTACAACGAGAGCGCCTCGGCGCTGTACCAGTTCACCTGGAGCGAGTTCTGCGACTGGTACCTGGAGCTGTCCAAACAGGATCTGTACAACGGCACGCCTGAACGCAAAAAGACCAGCCAGTACGTTCTCTGGTATACTCTCGACCATCTGCTGCGGCTATTGCACCCCTTCATGCCCTTCATCACCGAGGAGATCTGGCAGGCCCTGCCCGGATCCAAGGCATCGCCGACGATCATGCAGGCCCCCTTTCCCATGCCGGCCGACGAGCGGAGTTTTGCCCAGGAGGCGGCGGCCATGGAGCGGGTCATGGAGGTTATCGGCTCCATCCGCAACATCCGCGGCGAGATGGACGTCCCCCCCAGCAAACAGATCGCCACGATCCTCTCCTGCGCCAACGCGGCGAGCCTGGAACTGATGCAACAGAGCCAGAGCGCCATCGTCAACCTGGCCCGCATTTCCGACCTGACCATCGGCCAGGGGCTGGAGAAGCCGGAAGACGCCTCCATCCAGGTTGCCGGCGACGTGCAGATCTTCGTGCCGCTCAAGGGGCTGGTCAATGTGGAGGAAGAGGAGAAGCGCCTCTCCAAGGAGATCGCCAAGATCGAGAAAGAGATCGACATGTTCTCCAAGAAGCTGCAGAACCCCAGCTTCGTGGACCGCGCACCGGCCGAGGTGGTGGCCAAGGAGCGGGAGAAGCTGGCCGAGGTAACCGGCAAGAAGCGGGTGCTGGAAGAGAGCCTGGAGAAGATCAGGAAACTCAGGTAGCCCGAGGCGCCCTCGCATCAGAAGATGTATCAACCCCAAAACCAGCAACCAGCCACAGAGTTCTGTGGCTGGTTGCTCTTTCCGGGATCAACGAGCAGCCAGCATGAGCATGCACCTAAAATATGTCGCCATATTCGCCAAGGTACACGACCCCCGCTGCCAGGAAGTAGCCACCGAGCTGATCTCCTGGCTGGAACGGAAGAACTGCGTCCACCTGATCGAGGAGCACCTGGCCCGCCATCTCCTGCGTAACGACGGCATGACCCACGAGGAGATCCTGAGCCAGGCCGAGATGGTGGTGGTGCTGGGGGGGGACGGCACCCTGCTCTCCACGGCGCGCCTGTTCTATGGCAAGGAGATCCCCATCCTGGGGATCAACCTGGGCAGCCTCGGTTTTCTGACCGAAGTCACCGTGGAGGCTCTCTACGGCGAGCTTGAACTCTGCCTGACGGGAAACCAGCGCAGTTCCCGGCGCATGATGCTGGAGGTCAGCATCCTGCGCGAGGGCAAGCCGATCGAGAAATGCCCTATCCTGAACGAGTTGGTGCTCAACAGGACCGGTATCCTGGCCCGCATCGTCAACCTGAAGACGAGAATCGGCAACCACATCCTGACCAATTTCAAGGCCGACGGACTGATCGTCTCCACCCCCACCGGCTCCACCGGCTATTCCATGTCCGCCGGCGGCCCGATCGTCCATCCCCAGGTGAGCTGCATCGCCATAACCCCCATCTGCCCACACTCCCTGACCAACCGTCCCGTCGTGGTCCCGGATGAATCGGTCATCACCATCACCGTCACCTGTCCCCACGACGACAAGGTCTACCTGACCCTGGACGGCCAGGTGGGCTTCGAGCTATTGCAGGGTGACACAGTGGAGGTGCGCAGGGCCCCCTCGATCACCAATCTGGCCGTACCCCGGAAACTGGATTACTTCGAGGTACTGCGGACCAAACTGAAGTGGGGATAAATCGGTTCAATGCTCGCGGTTCAGGGTTCATGGTTGACGTCACTCATACCTCTGAACGTTGAACCTCGAACCACGAATCACATACCAGGTGTTATTATGCTGACCGACCTGTCCATCACCAATATAGCCATCATCGATTCGCTGCACCTCTCCCTCAAACCGGGCCTGACCATCCTGACCGGCGAGACCGGGGCCGGCAAATCGATCATCATCGACGCCGTGGGGCTGATCATGGGGGGACGCGCCTCGGCCGATCTGATCCGTTCCGGCTCGGACGAGGCCGTGGTGGAGGCAATCTTCGACATCTCGGATATGTCCGAGCTGTCGCAGCTGCTCAGCGACTCCGGTTTCCCCTGCGAAGCTGAACTGCTGGTCAAACGCTCCATCTCCCGCGCCGGAAAGAACCGCATCTTCATCAACGGCGCCATGGCAACCCTGACCCTGCTCTCCGACATCTCCCGCCGCCTGATCAACATCTATGGACAGCATGAATCCCAGACCCTGCTCAGACCGGAGAACCAGCTGCTGCTCCTGGACCTCTTTGCCGGAAACACTGATCTGCGCGGAGCTTTCGCCAGCCTGTATGCAAAGCTGCAGACAGTACGGGAGCGCCTAGCCCATGCGGACGAACGGGAGCGCGAGGCGGCCCGCAGGCTGGACCTGCTGTCGTTCCAGTCCCAGGAGATAGCCGGGGCAGAGCTTCGGGACGGTGAGGAGGAGCAGCTGGAGGAAGAACGCCAGCTGCTGGCCAACGCGGAGAAACTGGGGGGAGCCAGCGCCGAGGCGTTCGAACTGCTCTACGGCGGCGATGGCGCCCTTCTGGGTCAGCTGCGCAGGATAAGCAACGCCATCCGCGAAATCGCCGCCATCGACCAGACCCTGGGGGAGACGGCAACCTCCTTGGAAAACTGCTACCTGCAGCTGGAGGACGCCGCCATGACCCTGCGCGGCTATGCCTCCCGGGTCGAGGCGGACCCGCTCTCCCTGCAACGCGTCGAGGATCGTCTGGACCAGATCAACCGACTCAAGCGCAAGTACGGCCCGACCATCCGGGACATCCTGGAGTTCCAACAACAGGTCGACGGAGAGCTGGAACAGATCCGCGACCAGGAGCATGACCGGGAGGCGCTGCAGGGCCAGTGCGACCGGCTGGAGAAGGAGCTGCGCCGCTGCGGAGCGGAACTGAGCCGACAACGCGCGGCCGCGGCGGACGCGTTGAAGCAGGCCCTGGAAAACGAGGCGCGCCAGCTTGCCATGAAGAACGCCGTCATCGAGGCCGACCTGACCCTGCTGGACGAACCGCGCCCCACCGGATTCGAGCGCATGGAGCTGCTCTTCTCCCCCAACGCCGGAGAGCCGCCGCGCCCCCTGGCAAAAATCGCCTCGGGCGGCGAACTGTCGCGCCTGATGCTGGCCTTCAAGCAGGTCCTGCCCGAGGGGGACGTTCCCACCCTGGTATTCGACGAGGTGGACAGCGGCATCGGTGGCGCCACCTCGGAAACCGTGGGCAGGAAGCTGAAGAGGGTTGCCCGGCGCCAGCAGGTGCTTTGTATCACCCACCTCCCCCAGGTTGCGGTGTTCGCCGACCAGCATCTGCACGTTGCCAAGCGGGTCGACAACGGCCGCACCGCCACAGCCGTCACCCCCCTGGACAAGAAAGCCCGCATCGAGGAGATCTCCCGCATGCTGGGAGGCGCAGTCATCACCGACACCACCCGCAGCCACGCCGGCGAGCTGCTGGCAACGGCCAGGAGTTCATCACCATGACCGCTGCCATCACTATCGGCGTCAGCGCCTGTCTGCTGGGCCAGGAGGTGCGCAACGACGGCGGCCATTAGCATGACCGCTACCTCACCGACACCCTGGGGTGCTTCTTCCATTTCGTGCCGGTCTGCCCGGAGGTCTGCTGGCCGAACCCAGCAGGAGCCGTCATACGGTCAACGCCAATTTTTGAATAATCACGACGCATATAGTAGAATTTGTTTCATGAAATCGTTTTCGCCGCACACAGCGGCGGACAGGCATGATCCATCAGCGGCACCTCATTGGGAAAGGAGTCCGCATAATCATGGAAAGAACCGTGCGAAAAAAGGCGCCACGACTCCGCCTTCTGCTTGCGTTCCCGACCCTGCTGCCGCTGATCGCGTCAGTGGTCATGGTGGCGGCAATGACCGATGTCCGGGCTGAAATCGGCCCGGAAAACGAACGCTGCCTGCTCTGTCATAACGACAAGAAGATCATCACGATGGGGGGCAAGCACCTCTTTATCGATTCCAGCGTATACGCCGCCACCACCCACTCCTACATCGGCTGCAGGTCCTGCCACACGGCTATCAACGAGATTCACCCCAACGACACCCCCAAACCGCCCCGCCCCACCAGGGCCACCTGCCGGGAATGCCACCTGCCGATCCACGCCGAGTACGCAAAGAGCCTGCACAGTTCCAAGGCCAGCTGCACCGACTGCCACAATCCCCATGCGGTCAAGACCCCACTGTCGATTTCAGGCAAGGATATCAACGACATGTGCGCCAAGTGCCACAACCTGAAGAAGGTCGTTGCCACCCACATCACGTGGCTCCCCCAGGCCGACCTGCACATCGACGCCCTCCCCTGCATCACCTGTCACACCGGCTCCAAAAACTTCGTCATCACCATGGCCATCCAGACCCGTAAACCGGGGGAACCGGCCAGCGCATTCAGGCTGGCCACCCACGAAGAACTCTCCCGACTGCTTCCCGAGGGGAGCGAACTGGGCAGCCTGATCGACCGCGACAACGACCGCTTCATCTCCCTGGATGACTTAAGAGCCTTCAACAGCCAGGTCAGGCGCAAGGAGATGCGTCTGTGGGGGATGATGACTCCCGAGGTGGTTTCCCACACCTACGACATCCAGGACAACCGCTGGGACTGCACCTTCTGCCACGCCGCGGGTCCCGGCGCCATGCAGACGAGCTACGTGGCCCTCCCGGACAAGAGCGGGGGGTACACCAGAATGGCCGTGGAACGGGGCGCAATCCTGGACATCCTCAACGGCACCCCCGACTTCTACATGATGGGCGCCACCCGCAGCAGGGTCCTCAACATCATCGGCGCCCTGATCATAGCGGCCGGACTGATGATGCCCATCGGACACGGAACCGGACGCCTGCTGACCCGTGCCAGACGAAGGAAGCCTCAGCCATGAAAGAGACCGAATACATCTACCTGACCCCCCTGCCGATCAGGATCTGGCATTGGCTGAACGCCTTCGGCTTCGTCGTCCTGGCACTCACCGGCCTGCAGATCAGGTTTCCCGAATACGTGGACATCTTCGGCGACTACAAGAACGCCATCCGGCTCCACAACGCCGCCGGCTTCGTCGTCTCCGCCTCCTACCTGCTCTGGTTCGGCTACTACCTGTTCATCGCCCGGACACTGACCAAACTCTACATTCCCACCCTGGAGGATATCCGCAGCGGCATCTTCCGCCAGGCCCTGTACTACTTCTTCAACTACTTCATGGGGCGCCCCAATCCCCATGTCAGCACACCGGAGGATAAGTTCAACCCGCTGCAGAAGACGGTCTACCTGGTTATCATGATCATCCTGCTTCCCCTGGTGATCCTGTCCGGCTTCCTTTTGATGTACGTCACCCCCCTGCGGGGAATCATTCACCTGGTGGGGGGCATCAAGACCCTGGTGAGCATCCACTTCCTGCTGGCCTGCGGTTTCTGCTCGTTCCTCTTCGTGCACATCTATCTGGCCACATTGGGGCACACCCCCTTTGCCCATTTCAAACCCATGTGGCACGGCTGGGAGGAGCGAAAAAAGGAGCACGAAGGGAAGGATCACGAGGAACAACCATGACGCAGGCCAAGCCGGGATGCCGCGCCGGCCGGAGACCTGCCCTGGAGAACCTATGATACGCGTTGCCATGTATGCGATGATCCTGCTGCTTACCGCCACCGCCCCGGCCGGGGCGGCCGTCCAGGTGCGGGATGTGACCTTCCAGACCAGGGACGCGGGCACGGTGCTCTTCAGCCACAGCGTTCACATGGGCCACAAAAACATGGCCAACAACTGCCGGGCCTGCCACTACGGAATCTACAACCTGAAGCAGAAGAGCAGATTCACCATGGCCGACATGGCGCGGGGAAAATCCTGCGGCGCATGCCACAATGCCAGGGTCAGCTTCTCCCTCAAACAGTGCAGCCGCTGCCACCAGACAAAAGAGATCGTCTACCAGGTCAGTGCCACCGGCGCCACCCACTTCAGCCACAAGAAACACCTGGAAACCAGCCCCGATTGCGCCAGGTGCCATCCAGGCCTGTTCGCGGCGGGCCCCAACAGACGGGCAACCATGGTCGACATGGAGAAGGGCAGGTCGTGCGGCGCATGCCACAACGGCAAAAGCGCCTTCGGGCTCTCCCGCTGCACCAGCTGCCACCCGGTCAAGGAGATCACCTTCCGGTCGCGGGAGGCCGGGCCAACCATCTTCAAGCATGCCCAACACATCGAGTCCCACCACTGCAGCGACTGCCACCCCTCCCTGTACGCCACCAAACGGAGGGGCGCCAGGGTCACCATGGCTGAAATGGAAAAGGGAAAGTCCTGCGGTGCATGCCACAACGCCAAGGTCAGCTTCTCCCTCAAGCAGTGCAGCCGCTGCCACCAGGTCAAGGAGATCGTCTACCGGGTCAAGGCCACCGGCGCCACCCACTTCAGCCACAAGAAGCACCTGGAGATCAGCCCGGACTGCCGCGGCTGTCATCCGCGGATCTTCGTGGCCGGCGCCAACAAACGGGCCACCATGGCCGATATGGAAAAGGGAAAATCCTGCGGCGCATGCCACAATGGCACGAACGCCTTTGACGTCAAGAGCTGCACCACCTGCCACCCGGCGGATGACATACTCTTCAAGGTAAGGGAAACCGGCCCGACGCACTTTCCCCACGCCAGGCACATCGAGGCCCACCACTGCGGCGACTGCCATACCCGGCTCTATCCCACCACCCGCCGGAGCAAGAAGGTCAGCATGGCCGAGATGGAAAAGGGGAAATCCTGCGGCGCATGCCATAACGGCACCAACGCCTCCCCCCTGACCAGGTGCGCCACCTGCCACCCCACCAAAGAACTGGTCTTCGAGGTCAAGGAGAGCGGCAACGTCAGCTTCAGCCACACATTCCACGGCGAGATCTACAAGTGCGGCGAATGCCACCCGGCGCTCTACGCCACCACGCGGAGCACGGTCATGGTGAGCATGCAGGAGATGGAAAAAGAGAAATCCTGCGGCGCATGCCACGAGGGGAAGAACGCCTTCTCCGTTGCCGGGGACTGCGAGAAGTGCCACAAGATGTGAACCTCGGGGGAGAGAGCGGTTCAGCTCTCTCCCCGGGCAGCCTCACTCCTCACCCTCTCAGCGCACATCCACGTTCCTGATCCCCTGCGGCCGCCAGGCCGGGGAGATAACCTGGCTCCCCTTTTCCCGGCTGGTCAGGAGGCTTCCGAAGGTCAGGGTGAAATCGCCAAAACGGTCGTTGACCTCATCCATGGCCCGCACCATGCGGGACCTGCGGCGCTCATCCTCGAAGAGGGGTAACTGTTCGCCCTGGTGCCGCAGGTTCGTCAGCCTGACCCCCAGAAGCCGCACCGCCTGGGGCAATTCCAACGTATCAAGAATGGCCACCGCCGCCCGGTAGATATCCTCGCTGCGACTGATGTATCCCGGCAGTGTCTCCTGCCGGCCGACGCTGGAATAGAAATCGGCGAAGCGGACGTACAGGTGGACCGTCCTGCCGGACACGCCGTAACGCCGCGCCCGCCTGCCGACCATCTCGGAGAGCTGCAGCAGGAATTTCAGGATATCCTGGCGCTGGAGGATATCACGCGCCAGGGTCATGGAGTGCCCCACGCTCTTGACCTCCTCCTGTTCCTCCTGGGGTATGACCGGGCTGTCGTCGATCCCCTGCCCCATCTCCTTCAACCGTTTGCCGACGATGCCGAATCTGCGGGTCAGGCGCTCCTCGTCACAGCGCCCCAGCTCTCCACAGGTGCGGATGCCCATCAGCAGCAGATTCCGCTCCATGCTCCTGCCGATTCCGCACAGTTCCGCCACCGGCAACCGCTCCATGGTGCGCGTAATCTCCCCAGGCTGAATAACGGTCAACCCGTCCGGCTTCTTCATGTCGCTGGCCATCTTGGCCAGGAGCTTGTTGGGGGCGATGCCGATGGAGCAGGTGAGGCCGAAGGTGTGCAGGATGCGCGCCTTTATCAGGCAGGCGATGCGTTCCGCGCTGCCGAACAGGTTGAGACTGTGGGTGACGTCCAGGAAGGCCTCATCGATGGAAAAGACCTCCAGTGCAGGGGTGTATTCTCCCATCATCTCCATGATCCGCCGGGAGGTTGAGGTGTACTTGCGGTTGTCCCCCACCACCAGGGTCAGCTGCGGGCAGCAGCGTCTGGCCTCCCAGATCGCCATACCGGTTTTGACCCCCAGCCGCCTGGCCTCGTAGGAGGCCGTGGTTATGACGCTGCGTGCGCCGGAACCGACCACGGCGATCGGCTTGCCGCGCAGCTCCGGGTTGGCCTGTTGCTCCACCGAGGCGAAGAAGGCATTCATGTCCATATGAAGAATGACGCGACCGTCCATCAGGCTACTCCACCTCAATCCCCCGCAACTGCCAGGTCTGGTCATGGGTGTTGTAGGTCAGTTCAAACAGCCCCCCCTCATCGGTGACGGTAAAGTGCAGCAGTCGCGAATCTCCCTGCTTTCCCTCGTAGCGGTAGGTGGTGGCCGTCACGGTATGCTTGCGGCGACGCCACTCGAACCAGACCGGCTGGATCCTGCCGTTCGCGCCGAAGATGACCGCCACGCGTATCTGTTCACGGGTCTGGTGTCGCTGCATGGGATTCAGACCGTTGGCCGGAAGAGGGAGACCACCTTGCCGATGACGGTGACGTCGGCGCTGTCGTCAGCGATCAGGATCGGTTCCAGCAGTTCATTCTCGGGCTGAAGCCTGATCATCTCTTCCTCGCGGAAGAAGCGTTTGACTGTGGCTTCGCCATCCACCAGGGCCACCACCACGTCACCGTTGTCAGCCGTGGGCTGGGGGCGGATCAATACCAGGTCACCGGGGAGCATGCCGGCGTTCTTCATGGAATCACCCTTGATGCGCAGAAAAAAACTGCCGCCACTGGCAACAATGTTCCTGTCCAGGGAGAGGTACCCTTCGATGTCTTCCCGGGGGATCTCCGGAGTGCCGGCCCGCACCGTCCCCACGATGGGCAGCGACACGGGGAGCTGGTCGGCAGCGAAGATCCCCTCCTCATCCAGGGGATAGAGGACGGCCTTTTCAGCCACCAGGCTGATGGAGCGGAACGCGCCCGGCTGGCGCCTGATCCACCCCTTTTTCTCCAGCGCCTCCAGGTGGCGCACGACCGCCACCGTGCCGCTGATATCCAGGTGACGGGCAATTTCCCGCAGCGTGGGGGGATAGCCGTTACTGTCCAGGAACTCCCTGAGGAAATCCAGGACGTCTTTCTGACGGGGTGAGAGCGGCTCCATGGGTGATACTCCGTTTACACTTGTAATAGGTTACAAGTGTCACCATAACACCAACAAGGGGGGAGTGTCAAGATGGCGGCGGTTCAGGGCGATTACTTCACCTTTTTCCCCAGGACGCTGGTCATTCGCCGTAACGCAGGGGAGAAATCGTATGGATCAAGCCGAACATCCAGGATGCAAAAGCCGTCACGGTAGCCGCGGGCCGCTTCCAGAGCAACTTCAAGCTGCTCTTCCGTCTGAACGTCGAAACCTCTGCCGGCGCCAAGCAGCTCGGGGAGGCGCGCGTAGCGCCATGGATACACATCGTTGAAGCTGCCGTCCAGCATCGGCCTCTCAGTCCCATAGCCCGAATTGTTCAGCACGATGATGATCGGATTGAGGTGGTAGCGGGCGGCGGTCGCGACTTCCATCCCGGTCATCTGAAAGGCCCCGTCGCCGACCAGAACCAGCGGGCGCAGGGTGGGGAGCGCCAGTTGGACCCCGAGACTGGCGGGGACCGCAAACCCCAGGGAAGCGTAATAAGCCGAAGACATGAATTCCGCTGCCCGGGGAATGGAGATATCCGCCGCCGCAAACAACGCATCGCCCGTATCGGCGATGACGAACGTGCTGTCGTCGAAAAACGTTTCCAGGCGCTGGAACAGACGCTCCACCGTGATCCTGGTATCGGGGGCAGGGTGGAATGGGGTCGGCGCAGGCGCATGGGGTGTCTCGCAGGTCTCCCGGCGCCGGATATCGGCCTGTAAAAGTCCCAGCAGAAAACCGTTGAGATAGACTCCGGGATAGGTGTGATGGCGGATGGAGGTCTTTTCGCTAGTGGCATGGATGGATTTCCCCTGGTCGAGATGGGCGGTAAAGATCCCCAAGTCCAGGTCGGTCAGGAGAACCCCCAAGAGAACGATGCAGTCACTGCTCTCCACATACTGCCTGATATCCTCCCGGCTCAATCCTCCTTCGTACAGTCCGATGTACCCTGGATGGCGCTCGCCCATGGCCGACTTGCCCAGGAGGGTCGAGGTGACCGGAATATTCGTTTTTTCCACCAACTCCTGCAGGTGGTGGTGCATCCCGTAGCGCAGCAATTCCACGCCGGCCACGATGACCGGCTGTGTGGCCGCGTTGATCATGTCCACCGCTTCCCGCGAAGCCTCCCTGAACGGCTCCCTGTCCACATCGGGCGGTTGCAGCGGTTCCTCCTGCGGGACAATCTTTACAGTCACCATGTCGCGGGGAAGTTCGATGTAGACCGGGCGTCTGTAGCAGAGTGCGGCACCCAGTACCCGGTTGATCTCCCGGCAGGCCGTTGCCGGGTTGTCCAGCACGGTCTGGGCGACGGTAAGCTGTTGGAATACTTTCAGCTGGGTATCGAACTCCTTGACCTTGTGGTGCAGCAACGGGTTCCCCGCCTGTTCCCTGACGCCCGGCGCCCCGCTGATCACAACCACCGCGGTCTCTTCGGCATAGGCCTGGGCGGTGGTATTCACCACCTTCAGCCCTCCCACGCCATAGGTAACGCAGACAGCCCCCAGACCGCGCACGCGGGCATAGGCGGTAGCCGCAAAGCCTGCGCCCTGCTCATCACAGGTGTTGATGATTTTGATGCGGCTCTCGTCCAGTTGCTTGTAAAAGCCAAGCACGTAATCGCCCGGAATGCCAAATGCATGCTGCACCCGGAGCTGATACAGCCTGTGAATGAGATATTCTCCGATCGTTGTTTCAGCAGGTTCCATGGCAATTCCTCCAAAAGAAGGTGAACAAGCCACACTCAATCCCACGTATGTGTGCACATGCAATCAGTCATGTTTTCCTGTTTGGCAAACACGCTACCCCCTGAACTCTCCCCAAAACAGGGGGGAAGTTTCCCCGGCATTCCCGTTCTTCTCATTCCCTCCTTATTCCCTCCACTTTCTGCGCCAACGGGGCGGCGTCCAAGGACGTGGTTGGAACTTGATCTTTATAGTTCGAAAGGATATTTCCTTGATTTGCCGTCTACGAATTCGCCACTGATAAAGCCTGTTTTTTTCAATCTTGACTGAATGCCATCTTTTAGATAGGTGCCAAGTAGGGTAATTAATTGCCCTTCCGTCAGCAATGGGTCTTGTGTAATGTTTTTCTGTGTGATCTTTATGATGTTTTTATCTTTGCCTGTGGCCTCAAAAGCAACAGGAAAGCCCTTTCCCCTGTACTTTCCAGTCAGTTCTTTTGCAATCTTTGTTCTCGTCTCACCGCTACCGCCATAAGCACTTGTAAAATTTGAAAGGCCAAGTAGTGCCACAATCACCAATGTCAAAAACATTCTCATCCCGGTCCCCCCTTGAGTATTATTTCACTTATTGATTAATTTAAATAACTTTCTCTCTTCTGGCTGTGGCTTACTGAAAATGAACCCAATTTTTGAAAAATCAAAGTCAGATACCTGTTTGTTGTACTTGTAACCCTTACACTCTCCATATCCTTTTAACCCGCTGGCCCTTTCGAATCTGATATGTTTGTAAGCCGTAGCCGAATCCTTTTTATATATCTCCCATACAAATACATCAATGTGTTGTGATGTTTTTGTAACTCTTGACGTGTCGTACCAATACTCAAAACTATTTTTGTTTACAATGCATTTCCACGGCGGATCTAATGTTGCTGAAATAGCCGTCGTTGCAATTAATGCCATCGTAAATATTATCATCGCCAGCATTACTTTTTTCATATTATTAACTCAACTTTCGCAGTTGATGATTTACCCGTAACCGCTTGATAGAGCATGTATTTATGCTCATTACTGAGTCAAAAGTAACAATCGCTCTCTGAAAATAGCTGGTAGTGTCTCAACAAATCGCTCAATCAGTTGCTTCACCTGTTCTTTGCACAACCCGATAACGCTGTTCAAGGTTTCTTCCAGTAACTTGAGCAACAATGCCAATGCTTCTGTATAGACAATCTGCCGCATTTCGTCGCAGACAGCGTGAAACAGACTTCCGAGTGTCCGGGGATCGGCATTCTCCCGTTTTGCCAGCTCCAGCATGATGTAGCGGCAGCAGACCAGTGTGGCATGGGCAATCAGGGCGTCGAAGGATCGGCTCTGGAACTCCTTTGCCAGATTCAGAAACGACTTGGCCATTTTGAAAAACACCTCTATGTCCCAGCGACGCCGATAGAGTTTGATAATCTCTTCGGCGGTCAAGGTCGTGTCGGTGGAAAGAAGCGCCAGCCATCTCTTCGAATTCCGGTCGCGGACGAACACTATCTTTGCCGGCACGGGAATGCCCTGATCGGCTGAGCCTATGGTCACCAGTACTTCGGCCAGCACCTTGGCACGACCGCATCGTTTGCGGACGGATTTGTACAGCTCTTTCAGGGAAAGCGGCCATCCTTGCATCTCATAAGTGACCTTTCCCGTGTCCTTGAGCATGCAGACGGTGTGCATACCCAAAGCCTTTATCCGTCTTATGGTGGCAGGAAAGGCGAACCAACTGTCGAGGAGCAGAGGCTGGGCCTTGGTCCCTGCCGTCATGACTAAGGAAACCATATCCACCAGCACATCGGTGGATTTCCTCATGCTTTCCTGGCGGCGCTTGTAGCCGTTGGTCCGTTTGTCGATTCCGTCGTGCATCGGAGCAAGACGGTTCTTTTCTTTCGCCGAACTGAGCATCGAGAGCGCCATGGGGACAAAGCTGTTACCATCGGACCACCCCAGGGTGAGCATCCGGAACCCGCGCATAAAACGGCCGGTATTGTGGTCATGCACCCGAGCCAGGAGTTCAACACACTTGCTGCGGTCGCGACTGTACAGGGTGTCATCAGCGATCAGCACTTTGGTTGTTGTCTCATCAGTCAGGGGAAGCAATCGCTGGACAATGACCCGCGCGCTGAGCAGAAGCAGAAAACGGCGCCAGTTGGCAGTAATCGAGTTCAGCAACCGGTATACCGTGTCTTTGCCGATACCTTCCGGAGTATCTGCGCTCTCGATCAGCCGGAAAAGGTTCTTGCCGGTAAAGGCAAGAGCAAGCATGAACTGGAATAAGGTGTCGAGGCAAACACCCTTTTCTTTCCTGATGTTGCTTTGCCGAAGAAACAGGCCGAGGCCCTGATTATGAAAGAACGAATGAATCCGGTTTTCTACAGCGGCAACTCCTGCTACAATCTGCTGCATAGCGTCGTCTCTCTGTGTTGGTGGATTTGTTGGGGAACAAAGCCATTTTAATCCAGATTACGACGCTATACTATTAATAATTACAATATTTTGCGTATTTATACCAACTGCGAAAGTTGAGTTATTTTCCTTTCCTTGTCTGCGACCAACTCGTAATTGACCAGACCTTGATAACACCCCAAACGGGACATTTCGTTTGTGAACATGAAAACTGATTACCGTTTTCACGGTTCCCTGTGCAAACAGGCAGAGGAAGAGCGCTTCCCAGCCATAGCCGCACTTCCGCCGCCAGCTCAACATTACTGAAATAAATTTCTCGATCAACGTTGATCTTCAGCCAGTAGCGGTGCAGTGCAAAGTCCCCCCTTTGGAAAAGGGGGATTTAGGGGGATTTGCCTCAAAACCCAACGCCAACAAATCCCCCCTAGCCCCCCTTTTCAAAGGGGGGAGTATTGGTTTCAATCAAGCTGAAGATGAACGTAAATCGGAGTGAATTTTAATTGACGGGCACTATATACCGCCGTGCCCGATACGTCAAAGGGGAAGCAAGACGCTCAGGTGAACGACAAGTCCGGCAGCAGGCCGCCGCCGAACCCCGTGATCAGGGAGAAGTGCAGGGACGTGGAGACGATCGGGAGCCTGAGGGAGAAGCCGCAGCGTTCGCAGAACTCCCGAACCCTCCTCTCGCGGGCGGCTGGTATCACAGGACGGTCACACCCTCCTCATGAAGAAGGCGCATAACAGTTGAAAGAGGGAGGGAGTCAAGGCAGCTCGTCCAGAAATCGCTGAATCCGGCATGCCGGCCCAGCCAGGGAAAGTGGGCGCGCAGGTGACACCTTCGTGTGAGGCAGATGGTTTGATCCGATTCTGGAGATACCTGCTCGTCATTCCCGCACGCCTCCCCTTGCTCGCTCCTGCGCTTCGCGCCACTCCCGCACCAGACCACCATAGCTCAAACCATAATCCCCCAGGGCGCGGGCAATGGCCTGCTCCGTTGTCGCCCCCTCCCCCAGGGCCAGCAGGATCGCGCTCACCCGGTGCCAGCCATAGGCGGTCACCAGGTGGTTGACCAGCGACCAGCTCTGCTGATAGGCCAGCCCGGCGTCCCTGGCGCCCAGGGCGTCGAAGCTGCGCTCCAGCTTCCTGATATCCATGACCTGCCTGCCCCGCGCCACCCGCTCCTTCCTGGCCGGGGGGGCGCACTGCCTGCGCCCGAACATCTCGGCGATCCCTTCGTTCAGCCAGAGCGGACAGTTGCCGTGGGTCAGGTCAAAGACCACCACATGGGCATATTCATGGTGCAGCACGGCTTTCAGGCGCGGATTCAGCTGGCGCAGGGCGCCGAAGGGGAGCCGGATGGTCCCGTCGTAGACGCCGCCCGACCAGTCCGGCGCCGCGGTGACCGCGGTGTAGTCGGCCCGGCTGTAGATGGAAACCGGCACCCGCGCCGGTGGGAAGTGACCCAGTTCGCTCCCCACCTGGCTGGCGGCGTTCTCCAGTTCGTCCAGCACGGCCAGGGCAAAGGCCATGTCCACCCCCCTGTCATAGGCCAGGTCGAAGCGGGAGCTGTATCCCCTGGGCATCTGCTCTTCCACGGCCATCTGCCGCTTGGAGCGCTCCAGCAGAGTTGCGATCTCCCGCTGGGACGGGTCCAGCTCCAGGGCCCGCTGCCACAGGTCCAGGGCCTGACCACGGTTGTCCGTGTCGTAGAGCACCCGCCCCAGCATATGCAGCAGCTCCACGTCGTCAGGCAACAGGCGGTGGGCCTGCTCCAGCTCGTAGCGGGCGCTATCGTACTGTTTCAGATAGTAGGCGCAGACGCCGCGCAGGAACATGAAGCGGGGATCTTCGGGGTACAGCTCGTTCCCCCCGGCGAAAAGCTGGTCAGCCTTCTGGTACTGCTTCTTGCGCAGAAGCTCCAGGCCGGCGGCGTGGTACCCCTCGGCCAGGCTGCGCCTGATGGACTGGTTCAGGGGGAAGAGCTCATGGCTGCGCCGCAGCTGCTCCAGGCTGCTGTCATACTCCCCCTGCTCGATCGGCCCACGGGCCTGGTTCGGGTCTGGAACCCCGTCGACGGCGCACAGGCCGGGCACGGCCTGACAGAAGAGGCAGGAAAGAAACAAGATAGGCAGCAGTGGTTTCGGCATAACGTGGCACCGGTGCTTCTCACACAAAACAAGACGGCTCACATGGCGGTGCGGGAACGGATACACTGTATCCCTCTGCACGAAAACGGGCGGCAGAGGAGGGAGCGCTGTTTCAGGAGCCCATGGCCTCGCCGCGCATGGCGCCCGGCGGCCTGATAAAGGCCAGGAAGCGCTGCCGCAGCTGCTCGGCATGTTCGGTCATCCCGATGCCCAGCAGGATCTCGATCACGCATTCCGCGGTACAGAGGCAGGACTCCTTCTGGTTCTTGCGCAGGTTGTACTGCGACTCCCCTGCCGGCGTGAGGCTGACCCGGCGGGCCTTGCGCAGGTAGGGGCTGCGCTGGTGGATCTTGCGGGCCTGGTGCCAGGTGCCGTCGATCAGGATGAAGCGCTTGATGCCCGACAGGTCGTCGGCATCATCCTTCTCCTGATCCCGCGGGCCGGGGTAGACCAGCGCCACCCCGCCGGACTCGATCTCCTCCACCAGCCCTGGCGGCGGCTTGAGGCGGTCCCACTGCAACTGCTCGGCCGCCTCTCCCAGAATCTCCAGCACCAGCTGGCCGGTGTTGGAGCGCTTGTCAAATTCCTTGAAGTGGGTCAGAAGGGTAAATTTCATCTGCGCAGGGTAGCACGGGATGCCCCCCATCCACAACGCCGATGACGGCCGCGCCCGTGGCCTGCCAGCGCCCCTACCTCCCTCCCCGGAGCCAGTGCTGAAAGGGACGACTACTCCCGCGATCCAGCGATTCATGGCACACCTCCCGTGGAACCCACGTATACCCCCCAATCGCACGTCTCACCCCACAGCAGAGTCACGGCCGACTGAAGCGGAGCCGGAGAGCCGCTTGTGGACCAGCTTGCGGACCTCGTCAGCGCCCAGCAGCAGCAGGGCAAAGGGCAGAAGCAGCAGCCAGACGTCCGGCCCGAGGGGCGCGCAGCCGAAGATGGCGTTGCCGCCGGGGGTGTAGATGATCAGCAGGGCCAATGCCAGCTCCAGCGCGATTCCCACCAGCAGCAGGCGGTTGGAGAGAAACCCCAGGGTGACGATGGAGAGGTGGGGCGAGCGGCAGGTGAACACATTGGCGACCTGGGTGGCGATGATGCCGGCCAGGCAGGCCGTGGTGGCCCGCAGGTAGAGCGTCGACGAGGGGGCCAGCGTCTGCGGCCACTCCCACCCGCCCCCCTGCATGACGTAGAAGTAGCCGCCCATGCAGGCCAGCGCCTCCAAGAGCCCCAGGAAGAGGTAGGCCCTGGTGAGCACGCCGCCGGTGAGCAGGCGCTCCGCCTTCGGCCGCGGAGGGCGCCGCATGATGTCTGGCGGCGGGCTCTCCGAGCCGAGGGCCAGGGCCGGGAACATGTCGGTGCCCAGGTCCACGGCCAGGATCTGCATGATGGTCAGCGGCAGGGGGATGCCGAACAGGATGTAGGCGATGTAGGGGATCAGTTCCGGGATGTTGGAGGCGAAGATATAGGTGATGAAGTTGCGGATGTTCTGAAAAACGGTGCGCCCCTCCTCGATGGCATGGACGATGGAGGCGAAGTTGTCATCCAACAGCACGATGTCCGCCGCCTCGCGGGCAACGCTGGTCCCGGAGAGCCCCATGGCGACGCCCACATGGGCCTTCTTCAGCGCCGACGCATCGTTGACCCCGTCGCCGGTGACCGCCACCCGGTGACCCTCTTCCATCAGCAGGCTGACCACGTGTATCTTGTTCTGGGGCGACATGCGGGCGAAGATCAGGTTGTCCTGCTTCAGCTCCCGGCGCAACTGGCTGTCCGGCATGGTGGCGCACTCTTTCCCCTGGATGATGACCGGTTCCCCCTCCAGCAGTCCGATCTCCCGGGCGATGGCCGCCGCCGTCGGCCCGGCATCGCCGGTGATCATGATCACCCGGATACCGGCGCTGCGACACTGCCGGAGCGCCGACGCCACCTCCGGCCGTGGTGGGTCCTCCAGCCCCATGAATCCGGCGAAGACCAGCCCCTGCTCCGGGATTTCCTGACTGGGCAGCTGATCCAGCTCCCGGTAGGCCAGAGCCATCATGCGCAGCCCCTGGCCTGCCATGGCCCGGTGACGCCCCTCCAGTTCCGTTGTCAGAGCGCAGTCCAGCGCTACGATGCCCCCCTCCCGGGGGATACGGCCGCACAGCGGCAGCACCGTTTCGGCGGCCCCCTTGACCAGCACGAGCAGCCTGCCGTCAATGCGGTTCACTGTGGCCATGCGTTTGCGGTCGGCGTCGAAGGGGGCTTCGTCAAGGCGCTCGGCGTCCAGCCTGACCCGCTCGGCGGCATAGCGGTAAAGCGCCGTCTCGGTGGGATCGCCCCTGACCCCGTCAGACGATGGCGTGGCGTTATTGCAGAACAGGGCAACGGTGCAGGCCATGGCGCCATCGTCCGGACTCCAGAGGCTCTTCACGGTCATCAGATTCTGGGTCAGGGTGCCGGTCTTGTCGGTGCAGATCATGTCCACCGAACCGAGCGCCTCCACGGCGTTCAGGCTCTTTACCAGGGCGTTGCGGCGCGCCATGCGCCGGCTTGCCATGGCCAGCGACAGGGTGACGGTGGGGAGCAACCCCTCGGGAACCAGTGCGATGATGATGCCGATGGCGAACAGGAAGTTGTTCCAGAACCCTCGCCCGAACAGCTCCCCCATGACGAAAAAACAGGCCCCGCAGGCAACGGCGATGGCGGCGACGATGCGGGTGACCCGGAGGATCTCCACCTGCAGCGGGCTCACCTCCTGCACCACCCCGCCGGTGATGTGGGCGATCTTGCCGAACTCCGTTGCCATGCCGGTGGCATAGACCACGACCTGGCCGCCGCCGCCCACCACCAGGGTCCCGGCAAAGACCAGGTTATGGCTCTCCGCCACGTCCCCCTCCCAGGGGGCGTCGCTGAGCAGGCGGGAGTCCGATTCCCCGGTCAGCGGCGCATTGTTGACCGTCAGGCGGTTGGAAAGGACGACCCGGCCATCGGCCGGCACCTTGTCCCCCTCGCGCAGCAGCACCAGATCCCCCGGCACGATCTCCCCTGCGTCCACCTCCGTTTCCACCCCGTTCCTGAGCACCGCGATCCGGAAGGGGAGCAGCTTGCGCAGCTCTTCAATGGCCTTTTCGGTACGGTATTCCTGGATAAAGCTGAACAGGGCGTTGATCAGGATTATGGCAAGGATGGCCACCCCCAGCCGCAGCAACCCTTCCCCCGGGTGGAGGTATTCGGACAGGAAGCAGAGACCGGCCGCGAACCAGAGCAGCAGCGCCAGGAAGTGGGTGAAGTGCGCTGTCAGGCGTGACAGCATCGAGCGGACGTGCAGCTGGCGGATCTCGTTGGGGCCGTACTCCGCGAGGCGCCGCGCCACATCCCCATCGTCGAGCCCCCGGGGGCTGCTGAGGAGGGAGGAGAAGACCTCGTCATGGGCGAGGGCCTGGATCTTCATGGCCGATCCGGGGCCTGCCGGAACAGGATGGCGTTACAGGGGGGGTGCTGCATCACGTCCCCGGCCGGATTGCCGAAAAAAAGGCGCCGCAGGGTGCCGCGCTCACTGGCTCCCAGCACGATCAGGTCGTGATGGTGACTGACCGCCTCCACGACGATCGCCCGGGCGATGCGGCCCGTGGCGCTGCGCTCCAGGACCTGCACCTGCTGCCGCAGCAGGTTGTCGCGCAGCAGGGCGAGGTTTTCGAGCCTGCTTGGCCCCCTGCCGCCCGGCCGGTGGAACAGGGTGACCGGTGAATGGAAACTCTTTGCCAGAAGGGAGATAAAGTCGGCCAGCCGCTCCCGGCTGCCTGTTCTGCCGCCCAGCGGCACCAGGATGTGGTGGGGGTGGAGCTTGCCCATGTGCATGATGCGCATGATCGCCAGGTCGGCCCTGACCAGGCGCAGGAGCTGGTGGACAGCCTGCTGTTGGAATGCGGCGCCGTAGCACTCGGGCGGGATCAGGGGGTAGAAGACCAGGCCGACCCGTTCCTCCTCCACCCGCCGGGGCAGGAGCCGGGCGATCATACCGGACTCGGTTATGCGCGTAACCGGGATGTCCCGTTCAAAAGCGATGCGGAAGAGGTGGTCCAGGTGTCGTTCGGTATGGAGCAGCGTGCTTCCGTCGGTTCCCTCGCCATGGGCGGCGTAGAGGACCAACTCGGAGCCGCCGGCCGCGGCCAGGGCAATGGCATAGCGGGCAGCCACGGTGGAGCCGGTCTGTTCGTTGACAACGGAGAGTATCCTCTGATAGCCCATGGAAGCCTCCCGGCCGCCGCCCGAAGAGGAATCACGGCTGCGGCTGGATACAAGTGTACCACCGGATGTGCGGGGGAGCGCGGGGTGCGGGTTGACAGGGGGACTGGCTGGTGTATCATGCCGACGTGGCAAGCCACGCCCCTGGAGCGAGGTGTGGATCCAACGAAAAAAGGAGTGTGAAGCTGATGGGGCTTTTTACCGGGACAACGAAGGCGGGCGGATCGGCCGAGATAAAGAAATACAACACGGAATACCGGCAGTTGCTGATCGACGGCGAGATCATCGAAGCCGGCTTCGCCGTCAACCGCGACACCTTCCTCTTCACCAACAGGAGGCTGGTCATGGTGAACGTGCAGGGGCTTTCCGGCAGGAAGATCGAGTACCTGTCCATCCCCTACAACAGGATCACCAAATTCTCCATCGAGACCGGGGCCAGCTTTGATCCCGATGCCGAGCTGATGCTCTGGATCGGCGGGGAAACCATCCCCATGGAGAAGAAGTTCACCAAAGAGGTGAATGTCTACGAACTGCAGAAGGTGCTGGCCAGCCATGTGCTGAGCGCAATCTAGAGCGGTCGGGAATGCCACGGGCGGAGAGGGACTCCGGCAGTACGCCCGCCCCGCCCTTCCGTACCAACGAATCCCGTCCCGCTATAAAGAGAGGAACGACATGAAACTGATCCTGACGCTGATGACCCTGCTGACCATCTCCCTGCCGGCACTGGCCGCCGACAGGTGCCAGCCCATCAAACAGTCCAAGCTGCTCCTGCCCAGCCAGCAACTCTTCATGCGCACATACTTCATCGAAAAGGCCAGGCAGCTGAACGACGCCGGAAGGTGCGTGGTGGACGGCGGCTATAACCAGCAGAAAAAGGTCTTCTACTACCGGGTGAACGACACCAATAACCCGGCCCAGCTGACGACCCTGGAGTACAGCTTCCAGCAGATCAGCAACCTGAACATGAGCAGGTAGCTGCGCCTTAGGCTGGTGGGATTCAGGGGAGGCGGTGCGGGCAGTAGCGGCGCATGAGCCGGGTTTCCATCAGATAGCGCGCCAACAGGGGGATCAGCACCGCCAGGAAAATCATGGCGCACCCCAGCCATTCCAGCGCCAGCAGGCGCTCTCCCAGGACGAGGAATCCGGCCAAGAGGCTCCAGACCGGGTCCAGGGTGTAGACCAGCCCCGCCCTGGTGGGGGTGACGTAGCGCTGGAAGCTGTTCTGCAGCGTGAAGCAGACCACGGTGGGGAAGATGGCGCAGTAGACCACCGAGAACAGGGCCGCGCCGCTGACGGCTGCCGGCACTGCCGGGCAGGAGAGCAGGGCAACGCCCGACATGAGCGCAACCGTGGCGAACTGCACCAGGGATACCAGATAGACATCATCGTCGGCCAGGACCCGGGAGACGGTGATGATGTGGACGGCGATGAACAGGGCGCAGAGGGTCGAGATCAGGTCGCCCCGGTTGAACCCGGCTCCGCCGCTGGTGGCCAGAAGCCAGATGCCGGCGCCGGCCAGCGCCAGACCGGCCAGGTTGATCCGCCCGACGCGCTCCTTCCAGATCAGTTTGCCGATCAGCGGGATGAACAGCACGAACAGGTTGTTGAGCACACCGGCCCGGGAGATGCTGGTACCCCGGACGCCGAAGACAAAGGTGATGTTGGTCAATCCCAAGGCAGCCCCCACGATGGCGCCACGCCTGAGGATCGTGCGATCCAGGGCCGGCAGCCGCCGGGCGAACAGCACCAGCATGATCATCGTCGCCAGGGTAAAACGGCTGAACACGAACAGAAGCGGCGGGATTTCCCGCAGACCGATCTTGCTGAACAGGAAGCTGCCACCCCACAGGAAGGTGGTCAGCACCAGGAAGAAGTAGACCCGCCCCGGCACGGGGCGCTCCGCTAGCGCCATGCTGCACCCGCCTCCCGGCCGGAACGCCCGACCATGCCTGCGCCGTACCAGAGCCAGGAAAATTTCATCCCGTAATCCATGGCACCAGTTCCTCCAGACTGTCCACCGGCAGGTCCGTGAATTCGGGCCAACTGAAACCGCGGCCCGCATCCACGTGGACCGTCAGGGCACCGGCACGGCGACCAGCCTGCAGGTCGTACAGGTAATCCCCCACCATGACCGCGTCAACGCTGGGAGCGCCCCAGCATTCCGCCAGGCGTAGGATGCCGTCCGGATCAGGCTTGGGCAGCGCCTGTTCCCTCCCCAGGATATGGGCGGTTTCGAAGTATCCTCCCAGGCCGATCAGATCCAGGGTGCGCAGGGCGTTTTCCCGGGTGTTACGGGTCAGGATACCCAGGCGCGAGCCGTTATCCCGCAGTCGTTGCAACAGTTCGCCTGCCCCCCTGGCCGCCACCGTCACTCCCGCCAGTTCCAGCTCGATGCGCTGCAGGCGTTCGTGGAGCAGCTGCGCCTGCTGTTCGGGCTGTGCCGCCAGATACCCCAGGATGTCGGAGCCCTCGGGAACTCCCAGTTCAGCGCGGATCAGGGCAAAATCATGCACCGCAACGGTCAGGGTTCCGTCCAGATCGAAGACCCAGTGACGCCGCTCAGCCAGAGAGAGTGCCGAACGTCCTCTCATGCCGCTGATCCCCCCTGGAAATGAACCGCCAGCCAGATGCTGCGCACCCCCTGAGCGGTCCAGGCCACCCGGTGCCGGCAATGGGCCGGGATCAGCAGACAGTTGCCCGGTTCAAGCCCGCGGGGGGATTCCTCACCCTCGAAGAGCAGCCCCGCGCCGCCGGACAGAAGCAGTACCCACTCGTCCCGCTCCTGGTCGTACCACTCCCCGGGGGGAGTTGCATGGCCATGGGAGACGATGCGCTCGATGCGGACCGTCTCCGACTCCGCCAGGGTCTGAACCAGCTCTTCGGGAAGAGCCTCGGGAAGAGCCGAGAAGATATTGTCGATCATGCTATGTCGTGACATTGCCCGTCACCCGCCTCCCGCACTTCCGGCTTTAAATTGCCGGACATTTGTGTATACTGAAAAAGCTAGTCATTTCTTTCGCTTCAGGAGGCCTTCCATGCCGCCGTTCGTGGAATTCATCGTCATCACCATAATCATGCTGGGGGCGTTTTTCCTGGTATTCCTGCTCATGTACCTGTTCGCCCTGGTCCTCTTCCCCATCGAGCGCAGCATATCCAACGCCATCTGGAGCCACCAGGCGCCGCCGCCCGTCCCGCAAAAGTCATCGTTCAGGGACTTCAGCAAGAAGCACTGATCCCGAGCCGTTGCCCCCCTCCCCCGTCTCCGCCCTACTGGATGATCGTGCCGGCGCGGTGAGGGGGAATCCACTCCCCACTCCCCCTGACATACCCGCTCACCACCTTCACCCCCTGGCCGGTCCCGAGCCCATGGCCAGCCTTTCCCCTTCCGCAAGCGAACTGAAGAGTATAGAGCAGCCCAGCTGAGGAGTAAATCAGAATATCCCCGACATCCCTGGTCACTACCGGCCACCCAGGCTCGATTGCAAAGGAATCACGAAAGCGGGCCGGATGCCGCACACGTTCGCTCCCTGATCATCCGGGGAGAGAGGGCTGCTCGTTCCAATAAAACCGTGCACCTGCTGAACAGGATTTCGCAGATGACGCCAGGAGCAGCGGATGGCGGACAGGGATGGCGAGCGGCAAGGACAGAGAAGAAGGGGGTGAAGGAGAGGTGCCTGGTATTCAGGACTGTATCAGGAGAGCGCCTGCATCTTGCGGTAGAGGGTATTCCTGCTGATGCCCAGCCTGCGCGCCGCGGCCGCCATGTTCCCGCGGCACTCGCGCACCGCATCGCGGATGGCATTCTTTTCCATGTTTTCCAGGCTGGTCCCCTGGGGCGGGGAGAGCAGCCGCTGGGCGTCCGGTTCACGAAGGGGGGAAGCGTCGGCTTGCAAAGAGCTCTGCTCCATGAAATCCTCGGGCAGGTGATCCACGGTGATCTCGCTGTCATAGCCCAGAAGCGCCACCGCCGTGCGCAGCACGCTGTGCATCTGACGGATATTGCCCGGCCAGGGGTGGTTTTCGAAGAGCGTCATGACTCCCTTACTCATGGTGACCGTTCGTCCGAAAGGCACCAAGCCGGCGATGATGGTTCGGGCCAACTCCAGACGGTCCATCCTCTGCCTCAATCGTGGCAGGGTTATCAAAAGGCCGTTGAGACGATAGTAGAGATCCTCGCGGAACCTGCCGGCCTCCACCTCCTGGCGCATCCTGCGGTTGGTGGCGCAGATCAGGGCAAAGTCCACCTGGTACAATTCGGCCCCCCCAAGGGGCGAGACGCTGCGTTCCTGCAACACCCTGAGCAGCCTGGCCTGGAACAGGAGCGGCATGTCGCCGATTTCGTCCAGGAACAGGGTGCCGCCGTCAGCCTGCCTGATCTTCCCGCTGTACCCCTTGCGCTTCGCACCGGTGAAGGCCCCCTCCTGGTATCCGAACAGCTCCGACTCGATCAGCCCCTCGGGCAGCGCCGCGCAGTTGAGCGCCACGAACGGGCCGCCACGGCGCGAACTGCTGTAGTGCATGGCCCGGGCGAACAGCTCCTTGCCGGTGCCCGATTCCCCTTCCAGCAGGACCGGTATGTCGTGCCCCAAAACCTTGCGCGCCCGGGCGATGAGCTTCTGCATCCCCAAATCGCCCAGTTCCAACTCCTCCAGGAGCGGCTTCCGTTCGGCATCACCCAGAGGCGCGGGGGAAGCGCTGACCGGTTTCCCCATGACCAGCGGGATCTTGGAGGTGTTGATCAACCTGGTCTTGCCGCGGCAGTAAATGGTGATGCCGGTGCAGGTGCGCAGCTGCTGCACCGGGCGCGGAAACTGCCCCGGCTGGTCGAAGATCGCCGCCAGGGGTGAGTTGAACAGGGAAGAGAAGCAGTGGGATTCGGCCTGGTAGCGATCCATCTCCAGATGCTGCAACGCGTTGCGGTTGGCTGCCAGAAACTTTCCATCCTGGGAAAACACGGCGATCCCCTCGTACATGGTGCCGACGAACTCGGGGCGAACGTGAAAGTGCAGCACCAGATCGTGCTCGAATCCGCATGAAAACATCTGGTTCTCGATCTGCTGGACCGAGATGCGCACCAGCGCCATGGTGTGCGGTTGATGCACGCGGCCATCACCGGACACATCCAGGACCCCCATGATCCTGCCAAAGGGATCGAAGATGGGGGAGGCGGAACAGGTGAGAAAATGGTTGCTGGCGATGAAGTGCTCGGCGCTGTGCACCACAACCGGTTCCTGCTCCACCAGCGAGGTGCCGATGGCGTTGGTGCCGCGGATCCCTTCCGACCAGATGCCGCCGGGCAGCAGGGACACCTTGCGGGTCCGCCCCAGGAAATCGGGATCGCCGTAGGAGTGCAGCACCACACCCGAAGCATCGGCCAGGAGCACCTTGCTGGAGGTGTGAATGATCTGCTCGTAGAGATTCTCCATCACCGGCAGGGAATGGTTCAGCAGGTCCCGACTCTCCTCCTTGGCACAGGTCAGCTCCCTGCCGGTGAGCAGGGGGATTTCACGGGACTCGTCGTCCACGGGCACACCGTTGATCAGCGAGCGCTGCCAGGAGCGGACGATAAACTCAGGCACCAGACCAGGAGGAACCGCGCCCTGATTGAAGAAAAAATTTCGCGCCCGCTTGATCTTGACCAGGCTGACGAGGGGAAACTTGTTCACATCGATGCTCCTGTTTCGTCCAGAGGTGACCGCCCCGACGAATCGGCCTCAACTTTTAGCAGATTGCATGCCCAAAAGCAATAACCCAGACCCAAAAACAGACAGAAAGCGGACAAAAAACCGCCTGTCGAATTATTTAACTCTCATCATGTCTCATTTCGTTACATCGGTGACAGCGACACACACAGAGAGTGACACTTTGCCACCTCCACCCGAGCCGCCGGAGCGAGCCGGCGGCGGCTCCCCCTGGAGCACGAAACAAGCCTATTTTTTTCCACACACCAAGCTAACTAGCCGAGTATTGGATAGAAAAGCGGTGTCAGCCCCCCCCACGCGCCCGACCACGCCACCGGATTAAAACATAACGATGTTATTCATGGCATGCATCATGCTGTAGAGACGACACTGTCACGGGGCCTCGCCGTACAGCCATGGAGAGGCCCTGTTTTCATCTATCCACGCACGACAAAACAGATCGATGATGATCCGGGAGGACACCACATGACGCTTCACCCTGCCCAAAGGCCGATCAATCGGCGCCCTCCCCAACAGGCAGCCGCGCCTGACTCCTGGAAAAGAGTAGTCTCGGAAACCCTGCGGGACCTGCATATCATTCCCGAAAGATTCAACGGCAAGGTCGTTGTGTCGTTCAAGGACGGCGGTATCAGCTACCTGGAAAAATCCGAAACATTCAAATAAGTGAGTCAAGGAGAAACAATGTCTCAAAAAACATGCGCACCCCGGAACGAAGAGAGTGACGAGAAAGAGGCCTGCACAGCCAGCGAGGATTCCGGAGAAAAACGATGCGCGACCTGCGGTGTGGTGGTTGACCCCAATGATTATCGAGTCAAGCAGTGCACCGTCTGCGGTTCATGGTACTGCTACAAACACCTGGGACAGTACAAGCAGCAATGCATACCCTGCAAGACCTATTCACTCAAGAACTGTTACGGAAGATAGGACCGTCCATTACCTGATTGCGCGACCAGATATCGCACCAAGAAACAAAGGAGTCAGCTTGTGAAATTGTGTTTCCCCGTCACCTCGGATCAGGGCATCAACAGCACGCTTTACGGACATTTTGCCTCTTCGCCGCTGTTTCTCATCTATGACAGTGTCACCAGACAGACCAGCGCCATCGCCAATTGCGACGAAAAGAATCCCTATGCCGGCTGCAATCCGTTCCTCGCCCTCAGGGGGCGTCATCTGGACGGCATCATCGTATCAGGCATCGGCGACGACGCCCTGAGAGCCATGAATCTGTGCGGCTACAAGGTCTTCGAGGCCGGCACGGAACTGGTATCCGAGAACATCCCTCTGTTCGAGGAAAACCAGCTTTGCGAGGCGGTCGTCCTGAACGTCCGAGGAGAGGGAAAGTGTAGCGACGAGGACGGAAGCTCCAGCGGTTGCGACCATGACCATGACCATGATCATGACCACAGCGATGAGTGCGACAACGACTGCGACTCCTGCACGCAGGATTGCGTAGGGGCGCCACCCAGTTGACGCCCGCCGATCGGTAACGGAAGAGCCCGACAGAAACACGGCTCGTCACATCCTTAATCCAAACACCCCAGGCGCTCACTTCGTCCTCTGCCCCGGCAGACCACACGAAACCCGCTCTTTCCCCCCAGACTCCCGGGGGGATTGCGCGGGTTTTTTCGTATCCGCGAAACGACGTCCGTACAAACGACACACGAAAGGCAGACACAACATCATGATGAGAGAAATCCCGGTCCAGGAAGCGGTCGGCTCAGTTCTTTTCCACGACATCACCCGCATCGTGCCGGGCGAGTTCGCCGGTCGGGCCTTCAAGAAGGGGCACATCATCCGGGAGGATGACGTAGCCGCGCTGCTCAAGCTCGGCAAGGACAACATCTACGTGCTCGACCTGGAGGAGGGGTACATCCACGAGAACGAGGCGGCCCAGCGCATAGCCCGGGCGGTGTGCGGCAACGGCATCCGCATCACCGAGCCTTCCGAGGGGAAGGTGACCATGGAGGCGGTGGAGCAGGGGCTGCTCAAGGTGAAGGTGGACGCGCTCAACCGGATCAACGACATCGAGGAGATGGTGCTGGCCACGCTGCACACCAATCGCCTGGTTGACACGGACACCAGGGTCGGCGGCACCAGGATCATTCCGCTGTTCACCGACGAGGAGCGCATCCGGCGGGTGGAGGCCATCGCCCAGGCAGCATTCCCGCTGATCGAGGTCAAGCCCTTCAGGTCGCTCAGGGTCGGCCTGGTGACCACCGGCAACGAGGTCTTCCACGGCCGCATCGAGGACAAGTTCGGCCCGATCATCAGGGAGAAGTTCGACAGGCTGGGGAGCAGCGTCATGCGCCAGATCCTGGTATCGGACAACACCCCCATGACCGTGAAAGCCATCCACGACCTGATCGACGGAGGGGCCGAGATGATCGTCGCCACCGGCGGCATGTCCGTGGACCCGGACGACCGCACGCCCAGCAGCATCCGCGCCGCCGGTGGCCAGGTGGTCACCTACGGCTCCCCCACCTTTCCGGGGGCCATGTTCATGCTGGCCTATATCGGCCAGGTTCCGGTGATCGGCATCCCGGGCTGCGCCATGTACCACAAGGCCACCATCTTCGACCTGGTGGTGCCGCGCATCCTGGCGGGGGAGACCCTGACCCGTTCGGACATTACCCGCCTGGGGCACGGCGGGCTCTGTTCCTCGTGCCCGGAGTGCCACTACCCCATCTGCGGATTCGGAGCGTGACCGGCAGTGAACAGCGAACAGGGTACAGCCGCTGTCCGCTGTTCACTGACCACTAACCACTGAATTCAACCCACCTTAATCGGACATTTGAGCCGGTTATATTCCACAAACGGAGGAAAAGTATGATCAAGAAGGTGCTTAACGTCAACGGTGTTGAACGCACGTTGATCGTCGACCAGGAAGCGCTCCTGTCCGATGTTCTGCGTAAACAGCTTCATCTGACCGGTGTCAAGGTCGGTTGCGGCAACGGCCAGTGCGGCGCATGTAACGTGATCCTGAACGGTAAGCTGGTCCGCACCTGCACCACCAGGATGAAGCGGGTCGAGAACTGGTCCAGCATCACCACCATCGAAGGTATCGGAACCCCCATCAACCTGCACCCGATCCAGAAGGCCTTCATCTTCCACCACGCCATCCAGTGCGGCTTCTGTACCCCCGGCTTCATCGTCTCCGCCAAGTGTCTGCTGGATGAGAACCCCAACCCCAGCCGCGAAGACGTGCGCGACTGGTTCCAGAAGCATCGCAATGCCTGCCGCTGCACCGGCTACAGCATGATCGTGGATGCCGTCATGGACGCCGCCAAGTGCCTGCGCGGCGAGATCACCCCCCAGGCCCTGGAGTACAAGCCGCCCGCGGACGGCAAGGTCTACGGCACCCGCATCCCCCGCCCCACCTTCGTGGCCAAGGCCTGCGGCATCTGGGATTTCGGCGAAGACATGGCCACCCAGCTCCCCGAAGGGACCCTTCAGGCAGCCCTGGTACAGCCCAAGGTTTCCCACGCCATCATCAAGGGGATCGACACCTCGGAAGCCGAGAAGATGCCGGGCGTGTTCAAGGTCGTTACCCACAAGGACGTCAAGGGGCGTAACCGCATCACCGGCCTGATCACCTTCCCCACCAACAAGGGGGATGGCTGGGACCGTCCGATCTTAAACGACGACAAGATCTACCAGTACGGCGACGTGGTTGCCATCGTCTGCGCCGACACCCGCGAGAACGCCAAGGCAGCCGCCGAGAAGGTCAAAGTCGATCTGGAAGTCCTGCCGGCCTACATGAACGCCCCGGCCGCCATGGCCGAGGACGCCATCGAGATCCACCCCGGCACCCCCAACGTCTACTATGACTGCTACTGCAAGAAAGGGCCGGATCCCAAGCCGCTCATCGAGAAGGCCGCCCACACAATCTCCGGCGAGTACTACCTGCAACGCCAGCCGCACATGCCGCTGGAGCCGGACTGCGGTTTCGCCTACATCGACGACCAGAATCGCGTTATCGTCCACTCCAAGACCATCGGCGCCCACCTGCACCTGTACATGATCGCCCCCGGCCTGGGCCTGGACGACACGAATCTGGTGCTCATCCAGAACCCCACCGGCGCCACCTTCGGCTACAAGTTCAGCCCGACCATGGAAGCCCTGGTGGCAGCGGCCACCATGGCCTGCGGCGGACGTCCGGTCTTCCTGGGCTACGACTGGTACCAGCAGCAGACCTACACCGGCAAGCGTTCGCCGTTCTGGCTGCGCGGCACCCTGGCCTGCGATGAGGAAGGCAAGCTGCTTGCCATCGATTCTTCCTGGGAATGCGACCACGGCCCCTACTCCGAGTTCGGCGATCTGGTCACCCTGCGCGGCGTCCAGTTCATCGGCGCCGGCTACAAACTGGACAGCGTCCGCGGTCACGGCAAGACGGTCTGCACCAACCACGGCTGGGGTTCCGCTTTCCGCGGCTACGGTTCACCCCAGAGCTTCTTCCTGTCCGAGTCCCTGGTTGACGAACTGGCCAGGAAAGCCGGCTTCGATCCCTTCGAGTTCCGTTACAAGAACATCTACCGCGAAGGTGCAACCACCCCCACCGGACAGGTTCCCGAGGTGCTTCCCTTCGAGGAGATGTTCAACCTGGTGCGTCCCAAGTACCAGGATGCCGTAGCGCGGGCCAAGCTGCTCTCCACCGACACCGTCAAGCGCGGCGTCGGTGTGGCTCTGGGCATCTACGGCTGCGGCCTGGACGGCCCCGACACCTCAGGAGCCTGGGCTGAACTGCTGCCCAACGGCGACGTCAGGTGCGGCAACTGCTGGGAAGACCATGGCCAGGGTTCCGACGCCGGCACCGTGGCATTCGCCCACGAGGCACTGCGCGAGCTCAACCTGAAACCGTCCAACATCAAGCTGCTCATGAACGACACCAGCCTGACCCCCAACGCCGGTCCCTCCGGCGGCAGCCGTCAGAACGTGGTAACCGGCAACGCCATCGTGGCCTCCTGCCGTCTGCTGCTGGAAGCCATGCGCAAGAAAGATGGCGGCTTCTACACCTATGATGAAATGGTCAAGGCCGAAATCCCCACCAAGTACGAGGGAAGCTGGACCACCCCCTGTACGCACATGGACGATGACGGCCAGGGTAAACCGTTCTGCATCTACATGTATGCCCTGTTCGTCTCCGAGGTGTCCGTGGACACCACCACCGGCAAGGTTACCGTTGACCGCATGATCTACGCCGGCGACAACGGCACCATCACCAACCGCGGCACGGTGGACGGCCAGGTGTACGGCGGTCTCGCCCAAGGCGTCGGTCTCGCCCTGACCGAAGACTTCGAAGACCTGAAAAAGCACACCACCCTGATCGGTTCCGGCCTGCCGTTCATCAAGGACGTACCCGATGACATGGAACTGATCTACGTGGTCAACCCCCGCCCGGATGGCGCCTTCGGCCAGGCTGGTTGCGGCGAGGGTCCGCTCACCGCACCGCACTGCTCGATCATCAACGCCATCGACGATGCCTGCGGCGTGCGCATCAGGTCCATCCCGGCTTACCCGGACAAGGTCTTGAAGGGCCTCAAGTCCGAGAAGAAGGCCTACGACGTCGCCGACGCGGTACGGGACGGCTACATGTCCCAGGGCGGCATCGAAACCCTGGATATAAAAAAGAAATAACTTGAATCATATGTAATTGAGGCGAACGTGGCGCCCTGTGCGCCGCGTTCGCCTCCCTTTTCAAGGGGGCAAACTGCCATGGAAAAGACCGAATTACAGGAATGGGAAGACAAATGCATCCAGGAGGAGCCCCCTCCCTGCATGACCGGCTGTCCCATCCATGTGGATGCCCGGACGTTCGTGAAGCAGGTCGGTCTGGGCAAGTGGGAAGATGCCTTAAAGACCATGGCCAAGACCATGCCCTTTCCCAGGATCCTGGGGCGAATCTGCGACCACCCCTGCGAGTCGACCTGCCGCCGCAACGAGGTGGGTGAGTCAATCGCCATCTCCGCCCTGGAGCGGGCCTGCGTGGAGACAGCCCGGGAGAAGGTCAGGGGGGTAATGCTGCCGCGCAAGCAGACCAGGGTGGCCATCATCGGCAGCGGGCTCTCCAGCCTGACCGCAGCCTGGGATCTTGTGCGCAAGGGGTACCAGGTCACCGTCTTCGAGCCG
>NC_008608.1 GCF_000015045.1 Pelobacter propionicus DSM 2379 | reverse complement strand
CTGGATGCAATTGACCGCCTCGGTGATGATTGGCTTCATAAGGTCATGGACTATCACCGGAGCCATTCGTAAATCGTCCAGATTGCCGCCGTGGACCTACACCCGGCCCTATCCCTGTCTATGGAGTTAAAAACGGCTCAGAAACTAAATTTGAAAGCCTGGTGGACGGTTTTGGTGCGCAGCACAGAGCGAAGCGTTACCGCCTTTGGTCTTTGTTCGATCAGCAGCAATTGTGCGTGACCCTGCAAACGCGGGTAAGCAGCTGGCAGGGTTGCCAAGTCATATCGTGTCTTCAAAACTTAACGCCTTTAGGTTTTGGGAGGGGTGATTTGGTTTCTTAGGTTTTGCGGTTCGCCGGGTGGCAAGGTTCATCGGCCACGTGCCGGCGCACTTATCCCCGGTTTTTTCCACATGGTTTTGGTTTTTAAGGTTTTATATTTATCTTTTTAAAATCTTTTTAGGGTCAAAAATCTCCATCCATATCAACACTTTAACTATGTGTAATGTGCCTTTTTCCGGGTTAAATGTGCCTTTTTCCGGGTGTTATTTTGGCTCAAATGTGCCTTTTTCCGGGTGTTTTCCACAAGTCAACTCATGCTAATTGTGCCTTCATTTAACCGTTGCACAAATGCCCGGTTTATGGCACATTTGGCTCAAATGTGCCCGCCTTAAACAAGGCAACAAATACCCGGAGGTTGGCACAGTTGGAGGGGCGATGGGGCGAAAGCCTTCTATTACTAGGGGTTTACAGAGCAAGAACGTAGTAGTGGCAAATACGCTTGTCCGGTCAGCTCAATCTCTATCGCTGGCAGAAAAACGTATAGTCTTTGCTGCGGCCGCCAAGATGGGTAACAATTTTGGAGAAGTGATTCTTCACGCTAGCGAGTATGCTGAAACTTTTGATATGCCTGTGAAACAGGCTTACGAGCAGCTTAAAAACGCCGTTGAGGGTATGCGTACTCGGTACTTCACCCTTGCTGTTCCAGATCGTGAAGGTGTCATGATCTGGAAAATAAACTGGCTCCAAAAGATTGGGTATGACGATGGTAAGGCAAGGGTGGGACTCCGGTTCTGTGAGGACGTTTTGCCGTACCTGTGTGACCTAACAAAAGAGTTCACCAAATACAAGCTTAAACAGGCTTGTGCTCTGCGTTCCGTTCATTCATGGCGGCTTCTGGAACTGTTTGAGCAACAATCTTCTGGCTGGCTGGCTATCAAAATTGAAGACTTCCATCACGCAATGGAATCGAACGATTCCTGCCGTAATAACTTTGCCCAACTCAAAAGGAAGATTATCGAACCAGCTATTAAGGAACTCCGCGAAAAGGATAATTGGTTGATCGATTTCAGCTTTACAAAGGCCGGGCGCAAGGTGGATTTGCTCAAATTCACTTTTAAAAAGAATCCTCAAGGCAAGCTGTTTTAATCAGAACGGCCACCAGCGTTTTTTAGGTGGCTTCAGCGTTTTATGTTCCAGGAGCCGGGTGGTGTCTGCAAGCTGGCCAGTGAGTTGGTCAATCTGTTTCTGCATCCATTTTTCCCGGTCGGCTGTTAATCTTTCCCGCTCTTGAGCGGCGGCCAACTGTTCACGCAATAGTTCAACTTCGGTTTGCAGTATTGTGTTTTTGTTATCGTTTCCTAGTGTGTCCTTCTGTATTTTGGATACATTATTATCTGTGTTGCAGTGTATTCCACCAAAAACCCGCATAATCTCGGATGTGTCTATTATTGGATTATTGTCTTTGTCCTTTTCAATGCTTATTAATCCGGGCCTTATGTACTTTTTATAGAAGTGTGACCGGGAAACCCCTGCCAACTTTGCCGCTTCTGAAACACTGTGTTTTGGCATGTGTGCTCCTGTGTTTTTAATACACTACGCCTGTATTTTTCACAAACACACGCAAAAGACAAGGGCTTTTACCGTATTGCAAATTTGACAACCTTTTTTTTGCCTTTTGGAGCCCCTGAAAATTTAGTATATAGTCACCTAAATGAACAAATGAATATAATGCGTCAATCAATATCAAGCAGGAGCAAATAATGGCAGCTACAAAACATATGATTACTGTCGTATCCCTGTTCTCAGGATGTGGTGGCATGGATTTGGGGTTTAGTGGTGGATTCGATTTTCTCGGAGAGCACTACGCAAAGACACAATTCAAGATCATTTGGGCCAACGAATTAAACGGCGCAGCGTGTCGCACATATCGTAAGAACATCGGCCATCACATTAAGGAAGGCGACATCTGGCAAACCATGCCTGAGATGCCCCAAAGCGCTGACCTTGTAATCGGCGGATTCCCATGCCAAGACATTTCGGTGAATGGGAAGGGCGCCGGTGTGAATGGCAAGCGAAGCGGCTTGTATCGCGCAATGGTGGAAGCAGTGTCAAGAATACGCCCGAAAATCTTTGTAGCTGAAAATGTCAAAGGGCTGCTTATGCGACACAATGCGGATTCATTACAGCGGGTTCTGTCAGACTTCCGCGCATTAGGTTACGAAGTTAGCTACCACCTCTATCACGCCGCCGACTACGGAGTGCCGCAGACCCGTGAGCGAGTGTTTATTGTAGGTACTCGCCCAGATGTTCAAAAATTTATTCCTCCAAAACCAGTGTGCAGTAAACATATAACAGCGAAGGAAGCTATTGGTGATCTTGAAACGCTTGCCGAGGACGTAGAATTTAACCATATCTGGAGTCTTGCCAATAAAAGCGCGGAGCAAGGAAACCGCAGCCTCAAGGCCGAAAGACCAGGCTATACCATTCGCGCAGAGTGCCACGGAAACATTCAGTTTCACTACGCGCTCCCAAGGCGAATCTCCATGCGAGAAGCTGCACGATTTCAATCATTTCCTGACAACTTCCGTTTTGAGGCAAAACTACGCGAAACTGAGCGGCAAGTTGGAAATGCCGTTCCGCCTGTCCTGGCATGGCATATCGCCAAGGCAACACAAGCTGTGCTGACAGGTTGTGCCGCATGAAACAAGAAGAATTTGAGCACGTTCTTGACGGTGTTTGCGTAAAATTAACGGACGAGGCGAACAGAACAGCTTTTCAGTCAGCAGGCCAGTTTGAGCACAGGGTTCGTGAAGTGTTACAAGAAGCCATACAGTCTGATACGTCGATTATCATTGACTTCACGCCGCATCCGCAGGCGTTCCCCGACATCGCCATCGGTCGTTTTGGTGTTGAGGTCAAATTTAGTCTGAATGATACTTGGCGCAGCGTAGCCAACAGCGTTCTTGAAACCAATCGCATCGAATCGGTAGAGAAAGTTTACTTGGTATTTGGCAAAATGGGTGGTGTTCCTGAAGTCCGATGGGGCGACTACGAGCAAAGTGTTATTCATGTCCGTACATCTCATGTGCCGCGCTTCGAGGTTGAACTTTTTACAAGCCGCTCGTTATTTGAATTGATGGGAATTAGCTATGACGAGTTCCGCACACTTCAAATGGAAGACAAGATGCATCACATCCGTACTTATGCGCGATCCCGGTTAAAGAATGGTGAGCGTCTATGGTGGCTGGAAGACACACCTGACGCAGAACACACCTTGCCCATTCAAGCGCGACTTTATACCAGTCTGACGACAACTGAAAAGATCAAGCTTCGTGCTGAGGCCGCCTTGCTATGCCCAAGTATCGTCAAATCCGGTCGCTCCAAGAATAAATATGATGACGTGGTTTTATATTTGCTTACCTATCATGGCGTTATATGCCACCAAGCGCGCGACCTGTTTTCAGCGGGGAGTGTGGCAAACCCGGAAAACGACGATAATGGCGGTATTTATATCGAGCGCGCACTAAAACTTGTTGAACCTGAAATGATAGAGGCAGCACTACGAATGGAAGACGCTCTGTTCGTGGAATATTGGGGGGAATCCGTGCAACCAGAACAAAGAATCCGGCGATGGCTTGAAAAAGCGGATGCCATAGCACGAGACTGGACTCCTTCAAAAAGTCTGTTTTTATCGATACAGTGAACGCGCAAACCACAGCAGAACAGGCTTAGACATGCACGACCGGGAGAATATCACCGGCTTATTCCTCGGTCGTGCTCCTTGTGGTTGAGTTCCAGGGACTGATTGAGGCTGTTTATGGCTTTGCCGGTGATTTCTCTGGTAGCCGGGTTACTGAATGCCTGTTCCAGTGTCAGGCGCTTTCCGGCCTGGTCCACTGGGAAGGTTAATTCTATATACTTGTTCCGGTCGCTGTTGCTGAGCTTTCCAAGGTTGCGGCAGAGCTTATCAACTCGGTCGCGCTCCGGCTGGCTGGCGTGGCGCTCGGCTTTTATCCTGTCTTCTATGATCGGGATGGCGGCTTGCTTGGTCGCATAACCTTGAGGGTCGCGCTCCTGGTAAAGCTTTTCCGCCAGCCTGTCAACCTCATATTTCTCCGGAACATACCAGTGATCTGACCCTAAAAGTTTCTGCTTGTCGCTGGCCTCTTTTTCTTCGAGTTCTGTTTGCCGGTTGATTATTTTCTGGCGCTCATTTTCAAGCTCAAGAGCGGGCGTTTTGAAATCCTTGAAATTCCTGGTAAACCATCCGGCTTTTTCTACCGTTTCGTTATAGGCTGTTACTCGCTCGCTGTAGTCCTTCGTTGTTTCATTCAGCTTGTCCCGCTCGGATTTGTATTTTTGTGTAACGTACTGTTCTACCGCTTCTTTGTAGTAGGGCCGTATCAGGCTGTCTTTCAGCTCGTTAAGCTTGTTTTCCTTGGCCCGGTCCAGGCTATGGGTCCTGTCCCGGTAATTCCGGGCTTCGTTCAATAGCTCGCCGACTTTGACTGTTATCGCTTGTACCTTGGGCGGCGGTGGCTTCACCTGGTCGCGCCTGGCCGTCTCCTTTGCCTTCTCCCTCTCACTAGATGTTGTGTTCCTGGAGAGGTCGCCCGGGCCGTCTGGATCGGCGGACCTGGTTGGTTCCGGAGTGTGGCTAATATCCTGTTTTTTCGTGATTTTGCGTTTAGCTGTCGGCGCTGGCCTCGTTTTTTTCGGTTTTTCCCCTACCACTATATCTTGTGTTGCTATCTCTCTGGACAACGCCGCCATCTCCAGCTTGATCTCTTCCAGCTTCTTCAAGTCTTCCCTGGTCTCCATGGGGACGTCTCAGAAAACGGAAAATAAAGCACGTTAAGCCCATTGCAGACTCTAGATATTGACGAGTACGTCGGGTTTTCTCTTGTTTGAGTTGCCTCTTGTGGTAAGATAGTAATCATTTACTATCTTACAAGGAGTGCTCGTGGACACCCATCCAAAGCATCTGCCGGCCGATGAACGTCGTGCCGTAACTGTCGAGTCCGTCGTGGCGCTTGCCGGTTCACAAAACCCAAGCGAGATAACCACTGCGGCTATCGCTAAACACATGAACTTGACCCAGGGTGCGCTGTTTCGGCACTTCCCGAACAAGGAAGCCATTTGGCAGGCGGTCATGGAGTGGGTAGCAGAGCGCCTATTAGCCAGAATCGATCGATCCGCACAAGGAATCGATTCGCCCTTGGCAGCCATGGAGGCGATGTTCATGAGTCATATCGAATTCGTAGCTGAGCACCCAGGCGTGCCAAGAATGATGTTTGGTGAGCTTCAGCGTGCCGAATCGACACCGGCCAAGCGCATGGTGCAAACCTTGATTCAGCGCTACGGCGAACGTTTGCATCGTCTCATCGAGAAAGGCAAGGCCAGCGGCGAGTTGTCTCCCTCGCTTGACAACGAGGCGGCGGCAACGCTGTTCATTGGCACGATCCAGGGCTTGGTCATGCAATCGCTGTTGGCGGGTGATGTGGGACGTATGCACCGCGATGCGCCGCGCGTCTTTGCAATTTATCGGCGTGGCATAAGGAGTGCGCAATGAAAAAGTTACCCTTGCAAGGCCGCACCCTGGCGCTGCTTGCCGTCATCATTCCTTTGCTGGTGCTTTTTATTTATGTCGGTCTGCGATCAGGGCCGCTCGCCCCGGTCGCTGTGACGGTGGCAAGCGTGGAATCACGGGCTATCACACCGGCGCTGTTCGGCATCGGCACGGTGGAGGCGCGCTACACCTACAAGATCGGGCCGACGTTTGCCGGGCGCGTCAAACGCCTGGAGGTGCATGTAGGCGACCAGGTCAAGGCCGGACAGGTGCTCGGCGAGATGGATCCGGTCGACCTCGATGATCGGGTGCGCTCACAGGAGTCGGCATTCAAGCGTGCGGAAGCGGCTTTGCGCGAGGCAGAAGCCCGGCAAGCCTACGCGCAAACCCAGGCGCGCCGCTATGAGCAATTGTTTGCGGTGCGCTCGACCAGCGAGGAAATCGTCACCACCAAGCGGCAGGAACTGCAGATCGCCGATGCCGCCCTATCCGCCGCTCGGGAAGATATTGCCCGGGCACGCTCCGACCGCGAAGGACTCGTCGCGCAGCGGAGCAATCTGCGCCTGATCGCGCCGGTCGACGGTGTAGTCGCCGTGCGCGATGCCGATCCCGGCACGACCATCGTCGCAGGCCAGGCCGTGGTGGAAGTGATCGACCCCAAGAGTTTGTGGATCAATGTGCGCTTCGACCAGATCAGCGCATCGGGGCTGGCTGGGGGGCTGCCGGCTCGTATCGTCCTGCGTTCGCGTGGCGGCCAGACGTTGAATGGTCGCGTGCTGCGGGTGGAACCCAAGGCCGACGCGGTAACCGAGGAAACGCTCGCCAAGGTGACATTCGATAACAAACCAGAACCTTTGCCACCGGTGGGTGAACTGGGCGAAGTCACAGTTGACTTGCCGGCGCTCCCGGCCGCTCCACTGATCCCCAACTCTGCCGTCCAGCGTGAGGGCGACAAAGTCGGGGTCTGGCAAATCGTGGATGGTGATCTGCGTTTCTCCCCGGTCAAGCTCGGCACTTCCGACCTCAATGGTTACGTGCAGGTGCGCGAAGGGCTCAAGAATGGGGACCAGGTTGTGACCTATAGCGAAAAGGCACTGACGGCGCGCAGCCGCATCCATGTGGTCGACCACATCCCAGGAGTGTCACGATGATCAGCCTGGCCGGCCGCGACATTCTCCATGCCTGGGGAAAGTTCGTCTTCACTGGCATCGGTCTGGGTCTGCTGATCGGCGTCACCCTGGTCATGGCCGGGGTGTACCGGGGCATGGTGGACGACGGCAAGGCGCTGCTCGACAACAGTGGCGCCGACCTTTGGGTGGTGCAAAAGGACACTCTGGGTCCTTATGCGGAGTCGTCCAGCCTCAACGATGACGTGTATCGCGCCATCCTCGCCATGCCGGGAGTCGCCCAGGCAGCGAACGTGACCTACCTGACCATGCAGGTACGCAAGGGCGAGAGTGATGTACGCACCATGGTGGTCGGCATCGCGCCCGGCGCGTTGGGGGCTACACCCGGATGGCCTCCTTATCTCGTCGCTGGACGCCAGATCACGCGCGGTCACTACGAGGCGGTGGCCGACATCGCCACCGGCTTCAAACTGGGAGATCGTCTTGCCATTCGCCGAAATCATTACACCGTCGTTGGGCTTACACGGCGCATGGTGTCGTCCAGCGGCGACCCGATGGTATTCATTCCGCTCAAGGATGCCCAAGAGGCTCAGTTCCTCAAGGACAACGACGCCATTTGGCAAAGCCGGCGTCGCACCGAAGCCAACCCGGCTTTCAATCGACCCGGTGTTCCAGGTTTGCTGGATGCCGTGATTGCTTCACAGAGCACCAACGCGTTCGTCAATGCAGTACTGGTCACACTGAAACCTGGCCATACGCCGGACGAGGTTGCCGAATCCATCCGGCGCTGGAAGCGTTTGACGGTCTACACCCGGGCACAGATGGAAGACATCCTCGTCGGCAAGTTGATCGCCACCTCGGCCAAGCAGATCGGCATGTTCTTAGTGATTCTGGCCATCGTTAGCGCGGCCATCGTTGCCTTCATCATCTATTCGCTGACGATGGACAAAATCCGCGAGATCGCGGTGTTGAAGCTCATCGGCACACGCAACCGAACCATCGCCGCGATGATCATGCAGCAGGCGCTCGCCCTGGGCGTGATTGGTTTCGTGGTCGGCAAGATCACAGCCACTTTCTCAGCGCCCCTGTTTCCCAAGTACGTACTGTTGATGCCGTTCGACTCCATCGCCGGTTTTTTCGCCGTGCTCGTGATCTGCGTTCTAGCCAGCATCGTCGCCATTCGCATGGCACTCAAGGTCGATCCGGCCGAAGCCATTGGAGGTTGAGATGAGTGGCAAAGGCATTCGCATCGAAGGTTTGAGAAAACGTTATGGCGAGGGGGATACCGCGGTCGATGCCTTGAAAGGCGTGGACATGCAGGTGGCACCCGGCGAGGTGGTTGGCCTGATTGGCCCTTCCGGGTCCGGCAAGAGCACGCTGCTCAAATGTCTGGGCGCAGTGATTGATCCGACCGCCGGGCGCATGACGCTGGGTGATGAAGTGATCTACGACGATGGCTGGAAAGTCCGCGACTTGCGCGCCTTGCGGCGCGACAAGATCGGTTTCGTTTTCCAAGCACCATACCTGATTCCGTTTCTCGATGTCACCGACAACGTGGCGCTGCTGCCGATGCTTGCAGGCGTCGCGAATGGAGAGTCGCGCGCGAAGGCACTGGAATTGCTCACGGCGCTTGATGTGCAACACCGAGCTCGCGCGATGCCCTCGCAACTCTCCGGTGGCGAGCAGCAACGGGTTGCCATCGCGCGCGGATTGGTCAATCGTCCCCCGGTGATCCTGGCCGATGAACCCACTGCGCCGCTGGATTCCGAGCGCGCCATGGCTGTGATCCGCATCCTCAATGACATGGCTCGGAAGTTCGAGACCGCCATCATCGTCGTCACCCATGACGAAAAGATCATCCCCACTTTCAAGCGCATCTACCACATCCGCGACGGTGTGACCCATGAGGAAGCTGGCGAAGGGCGGGAGTTCGAATGAGAGAACGATTGAATTACAGGAGAATTTCATGACCCACCGCAAACACAGCCACGCATTTGGAACTATCACCCTGACCGTTACGGCCTGCCTGCTTTTATGGGGTTTTCAGTTGCCCGCTTGGGCTGGTGACGCTACCCAGATTGAGCCACTGGCGCTACGCAAGATCATGCAGGAACTCGGGCGCAACATGCAGGCTATTACCGGTGCGATTTCGCAGGAGGAATGGGTTCAGGTCGTTCAGCTCGCCCCAAAAGTTGCTGCACACCCCGAGCCACCGCTTACTGAAAAAATGCGCATCCTTGCTTACCTCGGCGCTGATGCGACCAAGTTCAGAAACTTTGACGCGCAGACTCACGAGGCGGCGCTGGCCATGAAGCTGGCTGCTGCGAGCAGCGACGGCAAGGCGGTGATCCAATCATTCGCCCACGTGCAGGAAAGCTGCTTGGGCTGCCACCAAGCTTTCCGTAAACCTTTCGTGGAGCATTTTTATGGAGCACGCTAAAACATGCCAGCGCCCCATCAGCCTCGAAAGACGGCTTGCGGCAACTTACCTAGTAGCTGGTCTGGTCACCGCCGGTCTGGCCGGCTGCGCCGCCGGCCCTGATTTTCAGCGTCCCACCGCACCCGATGTGGCTCGCTACACTGCAACACCGGTAGCTGATAGAACCGCGTCCGCTCCCACGCAGTTCGGCGAAACACAACGTCTAGTCGAAGGGCTTCCGATCGAAACGCAATGGTGGCAAAGCTTGGGTTCATCCGCACTCGACGGACTGATCAACGAAGCTTTCCATGTCAGCCCGACGCTGGCGAGCATCAGCGCCAATTTGCGACAGGCGCAGGAGCTTCTTGCCGCACAGGCGGGCTCGACGCAATATCCACAGGTAGATGTCGCACTGGGATCTCAGCGCCAGCAAATGAGTCCCAGTAGCCAAGGGTTGAGCGGAGACGCACGTCAATTCAGCCTCTACAACGCCAGCGTTGGCGTGCATTACAACCTCGATCTGGCTGGCGGCAACCGGCGCGCACTCGAAGCCTTGGCTGCTCGCGCCGACTACCGTCGCTTCGAACTGAATGCTGCGCGCCTGGCCCTTGCCGGCAATATGGCAACCGCTGCCATTACCCGAGCACGCCTCGCCGCGCAACTAGAAGCCACTACTGCCATTTTGCGCGTGCAGGATGAGCAACTGCGCCTAGCCCATGAACGCGTGCGTATCGGTCAGGCCTCACCTGATGAAGCGTTAAGCCTACAAGCTCAGGCGGAGCAAACGCGGGCAGAACTGCCTGCGCTGCGTAAACAACTGCAACAAACCGAACATCTACTGGCGGTGCTAGCCGGTCGTGCCCCAGGCACGGGTGGCATCCCGGCCTTCACTCTGGCCGATTTCACTCTGCCCGTCGAGATGCCGCTCGTCGTGCCCTCAGAACTGGTGCGCCGCCGACCGGATATCCAGGCGTCAGAGGCGCTGTTGCATGCGGCCAATGCAGACTATGGTGTGGCTATCGCCAAGCTCTACCCACAGATCAACCTGAGCGCCAACCTTGGCTCTCAAGCGCTGACCACCGGTGCCCTGTTCGGTGGTGGCTCGGCAGTGTGGGGCCTGGTTGCGCAGCTCACCCAACCTCTTTTTAATCCAGGGCTACCCGCTGAAAAAAGAGCGGCGCTCGCCGCTTTTGATGCCGCCGCAGCCAATTACCAGAGCGTCGTGTTGGAGTCTTTGCGTAACGTCGCCGACACCCTGCGCGCGGTGGAAAGCGATGCACAAACTTTGACTGCCCTCGCTGCCGCTGATATGGCTGCACAGGCCTCCTTGCAGTCGGTCGAGCGGCAATACCGGCTGGGCGCGGCCAGCTACCTGCAACTGCTCATCGCGCAGCAACAGGCACAGTCAATCCGGATCAATATGGTTGCGGCCCAGGCACAACGCCTAGTCGATAGTGTTGCTTTATATCAGGCCCTGGGAGGTGGTGTCAGTTAAGGCTATACCCTAACCTGATGTCAGATGTTGAGCACAAACAACGTCAGAGTAGGGTATTAATTTATATTTATTGACACATTCAGCCAAGGGTAATAGATCTCATCCTGACATTTTTACCTTTGGAGGCATCTTGCAAGGTCAACGTATCGGCTACGTTCGCGTCAGCAGCTTCGACCAGAATCCTGATCGACAACTGGAACAAATAGAAGTCGGCAAGGTATTCACCGATAAGGCTTCAGGCAAGGACACACAACGTCCCGAACTTGAAAGGCTGCTGGCCTTCGTCCGCGAGGGCGACACCGTGGTGGTGCATAGCATGGACAGGTTGGCACGCAACCTTGATGACCTGCGCCGCATCGTCCAAGGGCTGACACAACGGGGCGTGCGCATGGAGTTCGTCAAAGAAGGGCTAACGTTCACCGGCGAGGACTCACCGATGGCCAATCTGATGCTGTCGGTCATGGGAGCCTTTGCTGAGTTCGAGCGCGCTCTGATCCGCGAACGTCAGCGCGAGGGAATCGTGCTGGCTAAGCAGCGCGGGGCCTACCGGGGACGAAAGAAATCGCTGAACAGCGAACAAATTGCCGAGTTGAAACGGCGAGTTGCGGCAGGCGACCAGAAAACCTTGGTGGCCCGTGACTTCGGCATCAGCCGTGAAACCTTGTACCAGTACCTGCGGGAAGACTGACCATGCCACGCCGCTCAATCCTGTCCGCCACCGAGCGCGAAAGTCTGCTGACACTGCCAGATGCCAAAGACGAACTGATACGGCACTACACGTTCAACGAAACCGACCTGTCGGTGATCCGTCAGCGTCGCGGCGCCGCGAATCGATTGGGCTTCGCCGTGCAGCTTTGCTACTTGCGATTCCCTGGCATCTTCTTGGGCGTCGATGATCCTCCATTTCCGCCCCTGCTGCGCATGGTGGCCGCACAACTCAAGGTGCCGGTGGAAAGCTGGAACCATTACGGCCAGCGCGAGCAGACACGGCGGGAGCACTTGGTCGAGCTGCAAACGGTGTTTGGATTCAAGCCCTTCACCATGAGTCATTACCGGCAAGCCGTGCATACATTGACCGAACTGGCCTTGCAAACAGACAAAGGCATTGTGCTGGCCAGCACCCTTGTTGAAAACCTGCGGCGGCAGAGCATCATCCTACCCGCCATGAATGCCATCGAGCGCGCAAGCGCCGAGGCCATTACCCGTGCCAACCGAAGCATCCATGCGGCATTGGCCGATTCCTTGATACCTGTCCATCGCCAGCGCCTGGACGAACTGCTCAAGCGCAAGGATGGTAGCAAAATGACGTGGCTAGCGTGGCTGCGCCAATCGCCCGCCAAGCCGAACTCGCGCCACATGCTTGAACACATCGAACGCCTCAAAGCCTGGCAGGCGCTTGACCTACCTGCTGGCATCGAACGGCAGGTACACCAAAACCGCTTGCTCAAGATCGCCCGCGAAGGCGGCCAGATGACGCCCGCCGACCTGGCCAAGTTCGAGTCGCAGCGGCGTTACGCCACCTTGGTAGCACTGGCCATCGAGGGCATGGCCACCGTCACTGATGAAATCATCGACCTTCACGACCGTATCATCGGCAAGCTGTTCAATGCGGCCAAGAACAAGCATCAACAGCAGTTCCAGGCTTCCGGCAAGGCGATCAACGACAAGGTGCGGATGTATGGGCGCATCGGTCAGGCGCTGATTGAAGCCAAACAAAGCGGCGGCGATCCGTTCGCCGCCATCGAAGCGGTCATGCCGTGGGACACCTTCGCCGCCAGCGTCACCGAGGCGCAAACGCTGGCGCGGCCTGCCGATTTTGATTTCCTGCACCATATCGGCGAGAGTTACGCCACGCTGCGCCGCTATGCGCCGCAGTTCCTGGACGTGCTCAAACTGCGCGCCGCGCCCACCGCCAAGGGTGTGCTCGATGCCATCGACGTGCTGCGCGGCATGAACAGCGACAGCGCGCGCAAGGTGCCCGCCGATGCGCCAACCGCATTCATCAAGCCGCGCTGGGCAAAGCTGGTTCTGACCGACGAGGGTATTGACCGGCGTTACTACGAGTTATGCGCCCTGTCGGAGCTGAAGAACGCACTGCGCTCTGGTGATGTTTGGGTGCAGGGTTCGCGCCAGTTCAAGGACTTCGACGAATACCTGGTGCCGATCGAGAAGTTCGCCACCCTGAAGCTGGCCAGCGAATTGCCACTGGCCGTGGCCACCGACTGCGACCAATATCTGCATGACCGACTGGAATTATTGGAGGCGCAACTCGCCACAGTCAACCGCATGGCGGCGACCAACGACTTACCGGACGCCATCATCACCACTGCATCGGGCCTGAAGATCACGCCGCTGGACGCAGCGGTGCCAGACGCCGCGCAAGCCTTGATTGACCAGTCGGCGATGTTGCTGCCGCACCTCAAGATCACCGAGTTGCTGATGGAGGTCGATGAATGGACGGGCTTCACGCGCCACTTCACACACCTGAAGACCGGCGACACGGCCAAGGACAAAACCTTGCTGATGACGACGATTCTGGCTGATGGTATCAATCTTGGGCTCACCAAGATGGCCGAGTCCTGCCCTGGCACCACCTACGCCAAGCTGTCTTGGCTGCAAGCCTGGCACGTTCGCGACGAAACCTATTCGACGGCGCTGGCCGAGCTGGTGAACGCACAGTTTCGACAACCCTTCGCCGGAAACTGGGGCGACGGCACCACGTCATCGTCGGACGGCCAGAACTTCCGAACCGGCAGCAAGGCAGAGAGCACCGGGCATATCAATCCGAAGTATGGAAGTAGCCCTGGGCGGACGTTCTATACCCATATCTCCGACCAATACGCGCCCTTCAGCGCCAAGGTGGTCAACGTCGGCTTGCGCGACTCGACCTATGTGCTCGATGGCCTGCTGTACCACGAGTCTGACTTGCGTATCGAGGAACACTACACCGACACGGCGGGCTTCACCGATCATGTGTTCGGCCTGATGCACTTTCTGGGATTCCGGTTCGCGCCGCGCATCCGCGACCTGGGCGACACCAAGCTGTTCATTCCCAAGGGCGATACTGCCTACGATGCACTCAAGCCGATGATTAGCAGCGACAGGCTGAACATCAAGGCTATTCGCGCTCATTGGGATGAAATCCTACGGCTGGCCACTTCGATCAAGCAGGGCACGGTGACGGCCTCGCTGATGCTGCGCAAGCTCGGCAGCTATCCGCGCCAAAACGGCTTGGCCGTCGCCCTGCGCGAGCTGGGGCGCATCGAGCGCACGCTGTTCATTCTGGATTGGCTGCAAAGCGTGGAGCTGCGCCGCCGCGTCCATGCGGGGCTGAATAAGGGCGAGGCGCGCAACGCGCTGGCCAGGGCGGTCTTCTTCTACCGATTGGGTGAAATCCGCGACCGCAGTTTTGAGCAGCAGCGCTACCGGGCCAGCGGCCTCAATCTGGTGACGGCGGCCATCGTGTTGTGGAACACGGTCTATCTGGAGCGTGCCACCAGTGCTTTGCGTGCCCACGGCAAGGCGCTGGACGACACGTTGCTGCAATATCTGTCCCCGCTGGGGTGGGAGCATATCAACCTGACCGGCGATTACCTATGGCGCAGCAGTGCCAAGGTCGGTGCGGGGAAGTTCAGGCCATTGCGACCGCTGCCACCGGCTTAGCGTGCTTTATTTTCCGTTTTCTGAGACGACCCCAATCAGATTGCTCGTGCACGCGGAAAAACTGAAGATTTTCCGCGGCTGGCTCGGAGAGCCACAAACCGACGGTGATAAGGCGTATACCAAGGAAGAGCTGGATTATTTGAGTTTGGTCGGTGCCATTGCCAACGTAAAACGCAGCATTGACGAGCCGAAAAAAGAGAAGGATTTCGAGCGGAGGGTTAAGCAACTCATCTCGCAGCGGAGGCACACGAGCGCTCCGGTGACGAGCCGGATAGAGAAGGAGTTTCTGACGCTGATCCATCAATTGAGAAGCACAAAACCCAAGCCCATGTCATGGCGGAAGGTGCAGGAATACATCAAAAAACGCCACTACAAGACATTTGGCGTCTCGACGATGATCAAGGCCTACAAGGCGGAATACGGCGAGGACGCGGGATAATTGATAGGCACCAGGGGAGAAAAGACTGCGCCAGGCGCACGACTCCCCGTGGTGGCAGGGTGGTGGATTAACTCCCTAGGCATAAAATGGACTGGGAGCGACTCTCGCAGAGCGAGATAACCTGGTGACAGGTGGAAGATATGACCAGAATAGCGTGTCATCCTGCACGCTGTCAAACAAAAAAATCCAATAATTTCAACGATTTTGTATAATGTCACCAATAATCAAGCCCTAGAAAGCCTCGGGCCAGAGCCGGGCGGCATGATATACCCGGAGGATCTCGATCCACTTCCCTTTCTGCCGGTAGGGAACCACATAGGGCGTGCCGGCAACGACGAGCTCTCGCGTTCCCTCCACACGTCCCGCACGCCCCATCCCGGGGTGGGCATCGAGTTGCTCCACTGCCTCGATGATGGTCAGCACCATGGCAACGGCCGCCCGAGGATTGTCCTGGGCGATGTAAGCCTCCACGTGGACCAGATCGCGCTCCGCACGTCTAAGCCATCTGATCACGCCTGGCCTCCCATGCGGCCTTCAGATCCTCGTGAGAGGTCCATTCGGCGCCAAGGCTGTCCGCCTCCTGCACCGCCTCCATAATGCCCCTGATCTGCCATTCGTTGACTCCCAGGTATGCCTCCAGGGCATCCTCGACCAAGAACGACTTCGATCTGCGGGTTACCCGAGCAAGGCTCTCCAGTCGGGTTTTTATTTCCGGCTCAATCCTAAGACTAATGGCAGCCGCTTTTCGCATAACGCACCTCTCCAATGCAATACAATGTGTTGCATATTGTGACAGACAACAGGGGTAAAAGCAACTTCCGTGGAGAAGGACGTGATACGAGTAGTCAGAGCTTCGCGTCCCAATTACGGATTTGGTTGTTCGCCACGCCGGTCGGAGACCGGCATCGATGTGGCGCATTTGTTATTCCCTCCCCGTTCTGAGGGGAGGGTTAGGGAGGGGTCGCCGTGTCGAGCTTGGAAGCGAGACATGACGGCGCATTTTTTCCAGATCGAGCCGTGCAATTGGAGGAGTTTTCCACAGGGTTTGGTGCGCCTACTACAGGTATCTTTTAATTACAGGTATTCTTTAACTACAGGAGGGAGCCCGCCAGCCCAGTACTGGCGGGCTTTTGCGGAGGGTACGCGCCACCGTTTCAGCGCAGATTTTTGCCAAAAGCGCCACCGTTTCAGCGCAGATTTTTGCCAAAAGCGCCACCGTTTCAGCGCAGACAACTCTACTCCGTCAACAGGGTTTTGACTTTCCGTGGAACATGTGTCGGGCTAGGGTTGAGCATTAAACCATTGTCAACGTCTGTTACCTGAGCGGTAGGATAGACCACCAGCACTTTCCGCATCGCATCCCGGAACGCTTCCCTAAATGCTCTGGTTCGGTTGTACTCTGCTCCGAATTGTTGCTGTAGCTGCTGCCAGCTGATTACCGTTGGTGTCTTCAAATAGCTGTTGCGGAATGTTAGCCACATATACAGGTCCAGGCTCATTGGTGAACGTTTCAGGGCCTTCAGTGCTCTCATATCCAGCGGAATTGGTGCAGCAGTGATCTCCTGATAAAACTTCTCACTAAGCGTCAAGGTCGATTCCCAAAGCCCGGCCTGTTTCTCCTCCTGGGGGTGCCACCACAAGCTATACGAGTCGGCCACCATGAAACCAATGCCTGCATCATGCTTCCCGTCCTGGTACTCACAGCGAATGGAGCAGGAAAACAACCGACGCATCTGTTGCCGAAGTCGGGTTATGTCTCCACGCTCCCCCCCCTGCCTAGACAATCCCAGCTCCTTCAAGAAGTCTGATAAGGAGTGTCCTAGAGTTAGGGTGCGGCTCTTCGTCTGCACGGCCTCTGTGACGATCCAGGCAAGCAACAGACGGGGCAATGATCCATACGGCAGGCCTATTGCTTTGGGTGCTTGCATCGTTAATGTGTAGCTGCCATTTCTACGGGTGAACTCGTTATCGCTCGGCTTGGAGTGTGGCATAGTACAGAGGGTCAAGGATCGCGCCATAAACCCAAGATCGGCTGGCGTGACGCTATCGGCCTCGATAGCAAGAACCTGAGCCAAGAACTGTTCTGTAGCTCTGCTGAGCATGCCTACCCCCTCCTAAATAATCTGGCCCAGAAACCACGGGGCGATTGTTCCTGGGCTACCTGCTGAGTAGATAACAGGTCCAAGGCTTTCTGCAGATCCTCCACCTGCTTCAGTAGCTCCTGATCTGGTTGCGGCTGATCCACAGGCCGATGCTCCAGGAGTTTTAACGATTCGGTCAGATTCTCCACCTGTCGTTGTAGCCATGTCTCTCGTTGCGCTGCCGCTGTCAGCTGCTCACGTGTCAATCGAAGTTCTAGCTGCAACTCTGCGATTTTACGCTCACCAGCAGCTGTATCACGTGTTGCAGCTGTAGCGACTATAGTGTTCGCACTGTCCTGTAGTGACTGTTGCGGATACACTCTATAAAGCTCAGCAGTGTCAATGCCTGGTTGCCCATCTGCTAAGGCACTGAAGGTTATTTTGCCTTGTTCATGCTTACGGTAAAGGGTCGAACGGGCTACCCCTGATAGTCTTGCTGCTTCACTAATTGACACTACAGGCACTGTTGCAATCTCCTTGTGTCGATTTTTTGCAGAGTGTAGCGCGTTAGGGTGTCCACCGCAACATGTATGTGGAAGCTGAGATAGGGGTACATAGATTCACAAAAACCTACGGACGGGTATTGCCGCACATGCGCTAGAGACCTGGGATGAGGGTAATCGGACCTGCTGCTAGTAGGGGGCCAGTGCTATCAAATAAGACAACCATACAGTTAGACTGTTAGGCGGTGGTAGGTAATGCAACACCTGATCATCCAGCAATCAATTGAAGACGTGCTTCAGAAGCGAAATTAATTTTACCTCCAGAGCCTACCGAAACACTGCCTAAGTACGGCGCTTCGGCTTCATGGAAAGATCACCATCATCCTTGACAGCACGCCTTGGCCTATGTACTGTTTGAATGTGTACACAACGCAAACAGGAGGAAGTACATGCCAAGAGTGGCCGTAAAAGAGAACAATCGAATGTCTTTGAGAATCCGCCCGAATGATAAGGCGCTGCTGATGCGTGCCGTTTCCTATACGCATACCGACCTTACGGATTTTGTACTGAAAAACGCCTTGCAAGCGGCAAAGGATGTGATCGCCCAGGCTGAACAGGTTTCACTGTCAGAGCGCGACAGCTTGCGTGTATTGGATGCTTTGGAAAATCCGCCTTCTCCGAATTCAAAACTGCTGGCGGCGGCTCATGCCTTGCCTGTGCAGCCATGACGATTTCCCCTTGGCATGAAGAGCCGATTTCCAAACAGCATAACCGAGAAGCATTTGATTGCGGCAATGCCGCATTAAATGATTTCCTACGCCGACATGCACGACAAACGCACGAACACGGGGGCGCTAAAACCTTCGTGGCAGTCAGTGATGATAATCCGTCATTGGTTTTTGGCTTCTATTCTCTTAGTCCCGCCTCTGTTGAGTTTTCCCGTACTCCCTCTATCATCACGCGCGGATTGGCTCGGCATGACGTGCCTGTCTTCCGCCTTTGTCGTCTGGCGGTTGATCGGACTATGCAAAGCAAGGGGCTGGGTGGTCAACTTCTTCTGTCCGCCGGTAGGCGCTGCCTTCGCGCCTCGCAAGAGGTCGGAGGCGTGGCATTATTGATCGACGCCAAGAACGAGAGCGTCGCGCATTGGTACACCAATTATGGCGCTTTGCCTCTTCTAGATATACCGCTTTCTCTGCTTCTGCCGCTATCGACCATCCAAGCGGCGTTAAACGCTGCCGGAAAACTATAGACAGTCCGGTTTTTTGTGTGTTTGACCAAATTGCCCCCTCCGTGACTACCGGATTATTGCGAAAATCGAGGATGGGGTGTTGACTCTCTATCGTTGTCCGAATCGGCAACAGGCGAGAGGTTTACCGATGAACATTGTTTCAGAGCAAACATCTTGGAGACCTCCCGTGTGAGCCCTGGCATGTATAGGAGCTTTCACCTTCTCCGTAATTTGGGGATCAAGGCAACGATCAAGGAAATGGCTGAACATAAAGCGCCGCCAGGGCGGTGTGAGTGCTAATCGCAATGAAAGCCTTTAAAAATCATTGTACCCTGTAACGTTACAGGGTACAATTAGGCCATGATTAAATCCTTTAATCACAAAGGCCTGGAGCGCTACTACGAAAGCGGCAACAAAGCCGGCATCCAGGCGCAGTATGAAAAACGCATTCGCCTTATTTTGGGCCGGCTCAACGCCTCTTGTGAACCAAAAGACATGAATCTCCCCGGCCTTCGTTTGCATGCCCTCCAGGGCGCACTGAGTGACTTCTGGGCTGTGGACGTCAGTGGCAATTGGAGAATTATTTTCAGGTTCGAAGGGCCAAACGTTTTTGATGTCAACCTCGTCGATTATCATTAAAGGAAAACACACCATGGCAACCATGTTCAATCCTCCCCATCCGGGAGAAATCATCAGAGAATTGTGCCTGGAACCGCTCGGCGTCACCGTCACGGAGGCCGCTAAAGCGCTGGGAGTCTCCCGCAAAGCGTTGTCGGAACTTTTGAACGGCCACTCCAGGGTCAGCCCCGAGATGGCCGTGCGTCTTTCGATTGCGCTGGAAACGACCGCTGACAGCTGGCTGATCCAGCAGGCGCAATACGATCTCTGGCTCGCGGAGCAAAAAAGGGATACCTTACAGGTAAGGATTTTAAAGGCTGCCTAGAAACGTCTCCGTTTGGCGTCAGGCTCCAACGGTGATTTTTATATTGCTCACTATTTCCAAAAAGCTTAAACGAACAATTGATTTTTAGATGACGAGGTAACCATGAAGACCTACGTGGGGACGTCTCAGAAAACGGAAAATAAAGCACGTTAAGCCCATTGCAGACTCTAGATATTGACGAGTACGTCGGGTTTTCTCTTGTTTGAGTTGCCTCTTGTGGTAAGATAGTAATCATTTACTATCTTACAAGGAGTGCTCGTGGACACCCATCCAAAGCATCTGCCGGCCGATGAACGTCGTGCCGTAACTGTCGAGTCCGTCGTGGCGCTTGCCGGTTCACAAAACCCAAGCGAGATAACCACTGCGGCTATCGCTAAACACATGAACTTGACCCAGGGTGCGCTGTTTCGGCACTTCCCGAACAAGGAAGCCATTTGGCAGGCGGTCATGGAGTGGGTAGCAGAGCGCCTATTAGCCAGAATCGATCGATCCGCACAAGGAATCGATTCGCCCTTGGCAGCCATGGAGGCGATGTTCATGAGTCATATCGAATTCGTAGCTGAGCACCCAGGCGTGCCAAGAATGATGTTTGGTGAGCTTCAGCGTGCCGAATCGACACCGGCCAAGCGCATGGTGCAAACCTTGATTCAGCGCTACGGCGAACGTTTGCATCGTCTCATCGAGAAAGGCAAGGCCAGCGGCGAGTTGTCTCCCTCGCTTGACAACGAGGCGGCGGCAACGCTGTTCATTGGCACGATCCAGGGCTTGGTCATGCAATCGCTGTTGGCGGGTGATGTGGGACGTATGCACCGCGATGCGCCGCGCGTCTTTGCAATTTATCGGCGTGGCATAAGGAGTGCGCAATGAAAAAGTTACCCTTGCAAGGCCGCACCCTGGCGCTGCTTGCCGTCATCATTCCTTTGCTGGTGCTTTTTATTTATGTCGGTCTGCGATCAGGGCCGCTCGCCCCGGTCGCTGTGACGGTGGCAAGCGTGGAATCACGGGCTATCACACCGGCGCTGTTCGGCATCGGCACGGTGGAGGCGCGCTACACCTACAAGATCGGGCCGACGTTTGCCGGGCGCGTCAAACGCCTGGAGGTGCATGTAGGCGACCAGGTCAAGGCCGGACAGGTGCTCGGCGAGATGGATCCGGTCGACCTCGATGATCGGGTGCGCTCACAGGAGTCGGCATTCAAGCGTGCGGAAGCGGCTTTGCGCGAGGCAGAAGCCCGGCAAGCCTACGCGCAAACCCAGGCGCGCCGCTATGAGCAATTGTTTGCGGTGCGCTCGACCAGCGAGGAAATCGTCACCACCAAGCGGCAGGAACTGCAGATCGCCGATGCCGCCCTATCCGCCGCTCGGGAAGATATTGCCCGGGCACGCTCCGACCGCGAAGGACTCGTCGCGCAGCGGAGCAATCTGCGCCTGATCGCGCCGGTCGACGGTGTAGTCGCCGTGCGCGATGCCGATCCCGGCACGACCATCGTCGCAGGCCAGGCCGTGGTGGAAGTGATCGACCCCAAGAGTTTGTGGATCAATGTGCGCTTCGACCAGATCAGCGCATCGGGGCTGGCTGGGGGGCTGCCGGCTCGTATCGTCCTGCGTTCGCGTGGCGGCCAGACGTTGAATGGTCGCGTGCTGCGGGTGGAACCCAAGGCCGACGCGGTAACCGAGGAAACGCTCGCCAAGGTGACATTCGATAACAAACCAGAACCTTTGCCACCGGTGGGTGAACTGGGCGAAGTCACAGTTGACTTGCCGGCGCTCCCGGCCGCTCCACTGATCCCCAACTCTGCCGTCCAGCGTGAGGGCGACAAAGTCGGGGTCTGGCAAATCGTGGATGGTGATCTGCGTTTCTCCCCGGTCAAGCTCGGCACTTCCGACCTCAATGGTTACGTGCAGGTGCGCGAAGGGCTCAAGAATGGGGACCAGGTTGTGACCTATAGCGAAAAGGCACTGACGGCGCGCAGCCGCATCCATGTGGTCGACCACATCCCAGGAGTGTCACGATGATCAGCCTGGCCGGCCGCGACATTCTCCATGCCTGGGGAAAGTTCGTCTTCACTGGCATCGGTCTGGGTCTGCTGATCGGCGTCACCCTGGTCATGGCCGGGGTGTACCGGGGCATGGTGGACGACGGCAAGGCGCTGCTCGACAACAGTGGCGCCGACCTTTGGGTGGTGCAAAAGGACACTCTGGGTCCTTATGCGGAGTCGTCCAGCCTCAACGATGACGTGTATCGCGCCATCCTCGCCATGCCGGGAGTCGCCCAGGCAGCGAACGTGACCTACCTGACCATGCAGGTACGCAAGGGCGAGAGTGATGTACGCACCATGGTGGTCGGCATCGCGCCCGGCGCGTTGGGGGCTACACCCGGATGGCCTCCTTATCTCGTCGCTGGACGCCAGATCACGCGCGGTCACTACGAGGCGGTGGCCGACATCGCCACCGGCTTCAAACTGGGAGATCGTCTTGCCATTCGCCGAAATCATTACACCGTCGTTGGGCTTACACGGCGCATGGTGTCGTCCAGCGGCGACCCGATGGTATTCATTCCGCTCAAGGATGCCCAAGAGGCTCAGTTCCTCAAGGACAACGACGCCATTTGGCAAAGCCGGCGTCGCACCGAAGCCAACCCGGCTTTCAATCGACCCGGTGTTCCAGGTTTGCTGGATGCCGTGATTGCTTCACAGAGCACCAACGCGTTCGTCAATGCAGTACTGGTCACACTGAAACCTGGCCATACGCCGGACGAGGTTGCCGAATCCATCCGGCGCTGGAAGCGTTTGACGGTCTACACCCGGGCACAGATGGAAGACATCCTCGTCGGCAAGTTGATCGCCACCTCGGCCAAGCAGATCGGCATGTTCTTAGTGATTCTGGCCATCGTTAGCGCGGCCATCGTTGCCTTCATCATCTATTCGCTGACGATGGACAAAATCCGCGAGATCGCGGTGTTGAAGCTCATCGGCACACGCAACCGAACCATCGCCGCGATGATCATGCAGCAGGCGCTCGCCCTGGGCGTGATTGGTTTCGTGGTCGGCAAGATCACAGCCACTTTCTCAGCGCCCCTGTTTCCCAAGTACGTACTGTTGATGCCGTTCGACTCCATCGCCGGTTTTTTCGCCGTGCTCGTGATCTGCGTTCTAGCCAGCATCGTCGCCATTCGCATGGCACTCAAGGTCGATCCGGCCGAAGCCATTGGAGGTTGAGATGAGTGGCAAAGGCATTCGCATCGAAGGTTTGAGAAAACGTTATGGCGAGGGGGATACCGCGGTCGATGCCTTGAAAGGCGTGGACATGCAGGTGGCACCCGGCGAGGTGGTTGGCCTGATTGGCCCTTCCGGGTCCGGCAAGAGCACGCTGCTCAAATGTCTGGGCGCAGTGATTGATCCGACCGCCGGGCGCATGACGCTGGGTGATGAAGTGATCTACGACGATGGCTGGAAAGTCCGCGACTTGCGCGCCTTGCGGCGCGACAAGATCGGTTTCGTTTTCCAAGCACCATACCTGATTCCGTTTCTCGATGTCACCGACAACGTGGCGCTGCTGCCGATGCTTGCAGGCGTCGCGAATGGAGAGTCGCGCGCGAAGGCACTGGAATTGCTCACGGCGCTTGATGTGCAACACCGAGCTCGCGCGATGCCCTCGCAACTCTCCGGTGGCGAGCAGCAACGGGTTGCCATCGCGCGCGGATTGGTCAATCGTCCCCCGGTGATCCTGGCCGATGAACCCACTGCGCCGCTGGATTCCGAGCGCGCCATGGCTGTGATCCGCATCCTCAATGACATGGCTCGGAAGTTCGAGACCGCCATCATCGTCGTCACCCATGACGAAAAGATCATCCCCACTTTCAAGCGCATCTACCACATCCGCGACGGTGTGACCCATGAGGAAGCTGGCGAAGGGCGGGAGTTCGAATGAGAGAACGATTGAATTACAGGAGAATTTCATGACCCACCGCAAACACAGCCACGCATTTGGAACTATCACCCTGACCGTTACGGCCTGCCTGCTTTTATGGGGTTTTCAGTTGCCCGCTTGGGCTGGTGACGCTACCCAGATTGAGCCACTGGCGCTACGCAAGATCATGCAGGAACTCGGGCGCAACATGCAGGCTATTACCGGTGCGATTTCGCAGGAGGAATGGGTTCAGGTCGTTCAGCTCGCCCCAAAAGTTGCTGCACACCCCGAGCCACCGCTTACTGAAAAAATGCGCATCCTTGCTTACCTCGGCGCTGATGCGACCAAGTTCAGAAACTTTGACGCGCAGACTCACGAGGCGGCGCTGGCCATGAAGCTGGCTGCTGCGAGCAGCGACGGCAAGGCGGTGATCCAATCATTCGCCCACGTGCAGGAAAGCTGCTTGGGCTGCCACCAAGCTTTCCGTAAACCTTTCGTGGAGCATTTTTATGGAGCACGCTAAAACATGCCAGCGCCCCATCAGCCTCGAAAGACGGCTTGCGGCAACTTACCTAGTAGCTGGTCTGGTCACCGCCGGTCTGGCCGGCTGCGCCGCCGGCCCTGATTTTCAGCGTCCCACCGCACCCGATGTGGCTCGCTACACTGCAACACCGGTAGCTGATAGAACCGCGTCCGCTCCCACGCAGTTCGGCGAAACACAACGTCTAGTCGAAGGGCTTCCGATCGAAACGCAATGGTGGCAAAGCTTGGGTTCATCCGCACTCGACGGACTGATCAACGAAGCTTTCCATGTCAGCCCGACGCTGGCGAGCATCAGCGCCAATTTGCGACAGGCGCAGGAGCTTCTTGCCGCACAGGCGGGCTCGACGCAATATCCACAGGTAGATGTCGCACTGGGATCTCAGCGCCAGCAAATGAGTCCCAGTAGCCAAGGGTTGAGCGGAGACGCACGTCAATTCAGCCTCTACAACGCCAGCGTTGGCGTGCATTACAACCTCGATCTGGCTGGCGGCAACCGGCGCGCACTCGAAGCCTTGGCTGCTCGCGCCGACTACCGTCGCTTCGAACTGAATGCTGCGCGCCTGGCCCTTGCCGGCAATATGGCAACCGCTGCCATTACCCGAGCACGCCTCGCCGCGCAACTAGAAGCCACTACTGCCATTTTGCGCGTGCAGGATGAGCAACTGCGCCTAGCCCATGAACGCGTGCGTATCGGTCAGGCCTCACCTGATGAAGCGTTAAGCCTACAAGCTCAGGCGGAGCAAACGCGGGCAGAACTGCCTGCGCTGCGTAAACAACTGCAACAAACCGAACATCTACTGGCGGTGCTAGCCGGTCGTGCCCCAGGCACGGGTGGCATCCCGGCCTTCACTCTGGCCGATTTCACTCTGCCCGTCGAGATGCCGCTCGTCGTGCCCTCAGAACTGGTGCGCCGCCGACCGGATATCCAGGCGTCAGAGGCGCTGTTGCATGCGGCCAATGCAGACTATGGTGTGGCTATCGCCAAGCTCTACCCACAGATCAACCTGAGCGCCAACCTTGGCTCTCAAGCGCTGACCACCGGTGCCCTGTTCGGTGGTGGCTCGGCAGTGTGGGGCCTGGTTGCGCAGCTCACCCAACCTCTTTTTAATCCAGGGCTACCCGCTGAAAAAAGAGCGGCGCTCGCCGCTTTTGATGCCGCCGCAGCCAATTACCAGAGCGTCGTGTTGGAGTCTTTGCGTAACGTCGCCGACACCCTGCGCGCGGTGGAAAGCGATGCACAAACTTTGACTGCCCTCGCTGCCGCTGATATGGCTGCACAGGCCTCCTTGCAGTCGGTCGAGCGGCAATACCGGCTGGGCGCGGCCAGCTACCTGCAACTGCTCATCGCGCAGCAACAGGCACAGTCAATCCGGATCAATATGGTTGCGGCCCAGGCACAACGCCTAGTCGATAGTGTTGCTTTATATCAGGCCCTGGGAGGTGGTGTCAGTTAAGGCTATACCCTAACCTGATGTCAGATGTTGAGCACAAACAACGTCAGAGTAGGGTATTAATTTATATTTATTGACACATTCAGCCAAGGGTAATAGATCTCATCCTGACATTTTTACCTTTGGAGGCATCTTGCAAGGTCAACGTATCGGCTACGTTCGCGTCAGCAGCTTCGACCAGAATCCTGATCGACAACTGGAACAAATAGAAGTCGGCAAGGTATTCACCGATAAGGCTTCAGGCAAGGACACACAACGTCCCGAACTTGAAAGGCTGCTGGCCTTCGTCCGCGAGGGCGACACCGTGGTGGTGCATAGCATGGACAGGTTGGCACGCAACCTTGATGACCTGCGCCGCATCGTCCAAGGGCTGACACAACGGGGCGTGCGCATGGAGTTCGTCAAAGAAGGGCTAACGTTCACCGGCGAGGACTCACCGATGGCCAATCTGATGCTGTCGGTCATGGGAGCCTTTGCTGAGTTCGAGCGCGCTCTGATCCGCGAACGTCAGCGCGAGGGAATCGTGCTGGCTAAGCAGCGCGGGGCCTACCGGGGACGAAAGAAATCGCTGAACAGCGAACAAATTGCCGAGTTGAAACGGCGAGTTGCGGCAGGCGACCAGAAAACCTTGGTGGCCCGTGACTTCGGCATCAGCCGTGAAACCTTGTACCAGTACCTGCGGGAAGACTGACCATGCCACGCCGCTCAATCCTGTCCGCCACCGAGCGCGAAAGTCTGCTGACACTGCCAGATGCCAAAGACGAACTGATACGGCACTACACGTTCAACGAAACCGACCTGTCGGTGATCCGTCAGCGTCGCGGCGCCGCGAATCGATTGGGCTTCGCCGTGCAGCTTTGCTACTTGCGATTCCCTGGCATCTTCTTGGGCGTCGATGATCCTCCATTTCCGCCCCTGCTGCGCATGGTGGCCGCACAACTCAAGGTGCCGGTGGAAAGCTGGAACCATTACGGCCAGCGCGAGCAGACACGGCGGGAGCACTTGGTCGAGCTGCAAACGGTGTTTGGATTCAAGCCCTTCACCATGAGTCATTACCGGCAAGCCGTGCATACATTGACCGAACTGGCCTTGCAAACAGACAAAGGCATTGTGCTGGCCAGCACCCTTGTTGAAAACCTGCGGCGGCAGAGCATCATCCTACCCGCCATGAATGCCATCGAGCGCGCAAGCGCCGAGGCCATTACCCGTGCCAACCGAAGCATCCATGCGGCATTGGCCGATTCCTTGATACCTGTCCATCGCCAGCGCCTGGACGAACTGCTCAAGCGCAAGGATGGTAGCAAAATGACGTGGCTAGCGTGGCTGCGCCAATCGCCCGCCAAGCCGAACTCGCGCCACATGCTTGAACACATCGAACGCCTCAAAGCCTGGCAGGCGCTTGACCTACCTGCTGGCATCGAACGGCAGGTACACCAAAACCGCTTGCTCAAGATCGCCCGCGAAGGCGGCCAGATGACGCCCGCCGACCTGGCCAAGTTCGAGTCGCAGCGGCGTTACGCCACCTTGGTAGCACTGGCCATCGAGGGCATGGCCACCGTCACTGATGAAATCATCGACCTTCACGACCGTATCATCGGCAAGCTGTTCAATGCGGCCAAGAACAAGCATCAACAGCAGTTCCAGGCTTCCGGCAAGGCGATCAACGACAAGGTGCGGATGTATGGGCGCATCGGTCAGGCGCTGATTGAAGCCAAACAAAGCGGCGGCGATCCGTTCGCCGCCATCGAAGCGGTCATGCCGTGGGACACCTTCGCCGCCAGCGTCACCGAGGCGCAAACGCTGGCGCGGCCTGCCGATTTTGATTTCCTGCACCATATCGGCGAGAGTTACGCCACGCTGCGCCGCTATGCGCCGCAGTTCCTGGACGTGCTCAAACTGCGCGCCGCGCCCACCGCCAAGGGTGTGCTCGATGCCATCGACGTGCTGCGCGGCATGAACAGCGACAGCGCGCGCAAGGTGCCCGCCGATGCGCCAACCGCATTCATCAAGCCGCGCTGGGCAAAGCTGGTTCTGACCGACGAGGGTATTGACCGGCGTTACTACGAGTTATGCGCCCTGTCGGAGCTGAAGAACGCACTGCGCTCTGGTGATGTTTGGGTGCAGGGTTCGCGCCAGTTCAAGGACTTCGACGAATACCTGGTGCCGATCGAGAAGTTCGCCACCCTGAAGCTGGCCAGCGAATTGCCACTGGCCGTGGCCACCGACTGCGACCAATATCTGCATGACCGACTGGAATTATTGGAGGCGCAACTCGCCACAGTCAACCGCATGGCGGCGACCAACGACTTACCGGACGCCATCATCACCACTGCATCGGGCCTGAAGATCACGCCGCTGGACGCAGCGGTGCCAGACGCCGCGCAAGCCTTGATTGACCAGTCGGCGATGTTGCTGCCGCACCTCAAGATCACCGAGTTGCTGATGGAGGTCGATGAATGGACGGGCTTCACGCGCCACTTCACACACCTGAAGACCGGCGACACGGCCAAGGACAAAACCTTGCTGATGACGACGATTCTGGCTGATGGTATCAATCTTGGGCTCACCAAGATGGCCGAGTCCTGCCCTGGCACCACCTACGCCAAGCTGTCTTGGCTGCAAGCCTGGCACGTTCGCGACGAAACCTATTCGACGGCGCTGGCCGAGCTGGTGAACGCACAGTTTCGACAACCCTTCGCCGGAAACTGGGGCGACGGCACCACGTCATCGTCGGACGGCCAGAACTTCCGAACCGGCAGCAAGGCAGAGAGCACCGGGCATATCAATCCGAAGTATGGAAGTAGCCCTGGGCGGACGTTCTATACCCATATCTCCGACCAATACGCGCCCTTCAGCGCCAAGGTGGTCAACGTCGGCTTGCGCGACTCGACCTATGTGCTCGATGGCCTGCTGTACCACGAGTCTGACTTGCGTATCGAGGAACACTACACCGACACGGCGGGCTTCACCGATCATGTGTTCGGCCTGATGCACTTTCTGGGATTCCGGTTCGCGCCGCGCATCCGCGACCTGGGCGACACCAAGCTGTTCATTCCCAAGGGCGATACTGCCTACGATGCACTCAAGCCGATGATTAGCAGCGACAGGCTGAACATCAAGGCTATTCGCGCTCATTGGGATGAAATCCTACGGCTGGCCACTTCGATCAAGCAGGGCACGGTGACGGCCTCGCTGATGCTGCGCAAGCTCGGCAGCTATCCGCGCCAAAACGGCTTGGCCGTCGCCCTGCGCGAGCTGGGGCGCATCGAGCGCACGCTGTTCATTCTGGATTGGCTGCAAAGCGTGGAGCTGCGCCGCCGCGTCCATGCGGGGCTGAATAAGGGCGAGGCGCGCAACGCGCTGGCCAGGGCGGTCTTCTTCTACCGATTGGGTGAAATCCGCGACCGCAGTTTTGAGCAGCAGCGCTACCGGGCCAGCGGCCTCAATCTGGTGACGGCGGCCATCGTGTTGTGGAACACGGTCTATCTGGAGCGTGCCACCAGTGCTTTGCGTGCCCACGGCAAGGCGCTGGACGACACGTTGCTGCAATATCTGTCCCCGCTGGGGTGGGAGCATATCAACCTGACCGGCGATTACCTATGGCGCAGCAGTGCCAAGGTCGGTGCGGGGAAGTTCAGGCCATTGCGACCGCTGCCACCGGCTTAGCGTGCTTTATTTTCCGTTTTCTGAGACGACCCCTCCATGACCTTTCCGGCCTCCGGCGCTTCCGGACGGGCCATTTTTGGCCCCAGGTGCCGCTCCGGTTCCCGGCCTATGCCCTGTTCCCTGAGACTCCTGCAGGAGACCCGCTCCGGGCTGTAACGGTTGTAATGTCCCTCCCATGCCTCCCGGATCTGCTGCACCTTCTCCCGCTCGTTCCATGTCCGGTCTTTGGCCGTCCCTCCCTTTTCCGGCTCCTTTGCGTTGGCCCGTTTGAAGAACTGCTCTTGGTTTCGCTCGATGCCGTCCAGCTTTCGTTCGGAGAATATAATGTGGGCGTGGGGCTGGTCGCCGCCGTCAAGGGTGGCTTTCGGGTTGTGGATGGCTACGGTGTAGGGGTGGCCGGAAAGTTGTTCGCGGATGAAGTTTTGAACAAGTTCCCGCCGGTGGTCTGGTGATATTTCGCGGGGAAGGGCTGTCTCTATTTCAGTGTAGACTCTGCCGTTTGCTCTCTCGCATTGGTCGCCAGCATGCCAGAATACGCGCGGTGAAGCCTGCGCCCATTCCGGCATGTTGCCACTTTCTTTATATTCAAGGTCTGGCTTGTCGGCGTATTTGCCTTCACGGCAAATATAGTCGGCTTTCGCTGCGCTGCTTGCGCCGTTGCCTTTGCTGCCGTGTTTGACGCTGCAATGGTAGGTTGCCATGTTTTGACTATACCCTCGGAGAGCGCACCGTTTCTTGAAGCGTAGCTGAGAGAAACGAGGAAGTGCGCATTAACATGAAATGGCTATTTATTTCATGTATGTTTTGCCGTTGATTTTGGCTTTGTTCTTGACTCTATGTCAAGCCGTTTTTTGTTTTTGGCTTGACACCGGTTTTTTCTTTGTCGCATAGTGTCAGGCATGGGAGGGTTTGCCATGACTGAGGCTATAGAAAAGAAAAAAACACGCCTTGAAAAGCTGGCCGAACAGAAGGCGGCTATCGAGGCAAAGCTCAAGGCGGAACGCGAGCGTTTAAGCCTGCAACAGCGCAAGGCCAGAACCGCAGAAAATGCGAAGCTGAGAAAAGCGCAAAATCAGGAGAAATACGCCTACGGCGGGTTGTGCGAGATTGCGGGGCTGCTTGGGACTGACAGGGGGGCAGTGTTGGGGGTTTTGCTGTGGGCCTCGGAACTTTTCAAAAAAGAGCCGGAAAAGATCGCCAGCTTCAAAAAGCGGGGCGATGCGATTCTGACACAACGGGAAGCGGCCAGAAAACAGGGGGTGCGGCGTGAAGAAGATTGAGCGCATTGTGGACATGATCGAGGCGGACGAAAGCAACGTTGCTATGCTGTCCAGCGGTGAGCAGATCGCCGCCGCCCTGCTGTTCAATCGGATGGACTGGTTGCCGGATGATTACAAACACCCG